>CAZUXO010000238.1:0-5258 GCA_964624325.1 uncultured Dehalococcoidales bacterium | reverse complement strand
ATAGCGGGGATGAGGTATCCCTTACGGACAACCAGAAGGTGCCCAGAAAAACTATGACCAACCATACCATGATCAGCTTAAATATTGTGCCCTTGGCCACACTTTGTTCCACGGCTCAGCCCCCCCCGACCGCCGACATGTTTAACGGTTGCTGGCTGCCCCAACGCGTGCGCGGCTGCTTCACCTGCCGCAGGTAAACCCAGGCAAAGAGGAGAAACCACAGCGGAAAAAGGATATATATCGTCCAGAAGTGCGCCTTCCACAGGGCGCTCTCTCCCATGTAATAGCCCACCAGAAGCAGTATCACCAGCCTGATCAGGCTCTGCAGCCATGTGCCAACCACGCCAAAAAGGAAGGTCCAGGCTGCCCTTTTTGGCGAAAGGGGCATGTCGAGCGTCATCAGGGCGAACAAGGCCATGAAAACCCCCATGGTCACCGGCCCGGCGCAGGCGGCGCTGACAGTCACCGATATGCTTTCTCCGCCGCGGCTCATGAACTCTACCAGCTGCCCCTGGTTTTGAAACACATAACCCAGCGCGTTCATAAGCCCCAACACGGGGACGATGGCCGTGCGGGAATAGGCGGCATCGGCGAAGCGTTCGACAGCCCATGGGAAGAATATCGCCATTCCGTATATCCCGAGACAGACGGCAGGCACCTTGATTGCGGCGCCGAATATGGCGCAGAAGAGTCCCGCAAATGCCAGCAGGACCTGGAAAACCAGGAACTCCTGTGAGAACGGTATCAGGACAGCCCCCGCCAGCATGGCCAGCCCGGCCAGGATATAAGCGGGACGGGTCACCCGGGACATCTCTGCCCAGACCACTTTTCTCTTGAGGCCGAGGAAGAGGAGGCAGAGCGCCAAAACCCCCCAGGGTCCGGCCTGGTACTGCCCGAAGATAAAACCCGGCGTAAGCATCCCGGGCAGGTTGGTCCAGAAATGGCGGAAAAACACGGCCGAGACAGCCGCGGCCAGGGCGGCAAAAACCAGCATCTTGACGGCCACAGGTCTGGCGAGCCATGAAAAAGAATTTTCTATCCTGGCGGTGTTCATTATTTAACTTCCGAATATATAAGGCATCACTGCCACCAGTATCACGTTGCCTATGCCGTGGGACACGATCGGCGCCACCAGGCTCTTGCTCTTTAAGTACATGCCCCCGAAGACGAGTGC
The DNA here is from genome assembly GCA_964624325.1 of uncultured Dehalococcoidales bacterium. Lineage (GTDB taxonomy): Bacteria > Chloroflexota > Dehalococcoidia > Dehalococcoidales > UBA1222 > SURF-27. The sequence goes on along the minus strand of CAZUXO010000238.1, from coordinate 4,084 downwards.
GGCAAAGAAGACGAAGAAAAGCTCGGGGATAGAGCGCCAGGTAAGATGCATGATGGCGAAGAGAAACGAGGCTCCGAACAGGCCCCAGCGCCACCCGAAGCACTTGACCAGATCCTGCTGAATCAGTCCGCGGAACAAAAGCTCCTCGCCCACTCCCACAAAGAAAATCATATAGACCACGTCCCTGAGCATGTAGCGCACCTCGAAGGTGGGGAAGGAAGCCGCCGGGCGGAGCACAAAGTATTCGATGGTACCGAGCACAAGTCCGACAGAAATGCCCAGCAGCGTTTGCCCCAGCATTTTTTTCCTGTTGAAACCAAATATCTGCGCCAGGCTCAGCTTGTTAGAGTAGATGTACCACAGGCAGAGCACCAGGGTGCAGGAATATACCGCAGGAAGCAGAAACTGCTGGTTCAGGAAGAACCAGGGCAGGGAAGAAGTGAACAGGATATAGAGCGGGATGAGGGCCAGCGACTCGGCGGAGCGCACGATATCCTCGTTAAAACGCGCTATGGAAAGCAGGAGATAGATACCCATGGCCAGGACGAGGGCGATGATGATACCGTAAGCCACGTTATGGTAAGCGAAGATATATTCGCAGCCGGTTATGGCGGCGCTGATGACAACAATGAACAGGGTCTCCCAGCCACTGATCTTGCGCGGCCCGGCCAGGTCAGCGCGGTAAATCCCCTGTTTCACCTCTATTCCAGATTCTTCCATAGCTCTACCTGGCGTAATAGGTTCCCTGCTCAAACGGCGTGTCGTCACCGTCCCTGGTAATCATGACCGATACCACCCCATCCGTCACTTCACTTGAGCGGATCTGGTTGATATAGCTGAAAACTCCCCCGGATTTTATCAGGCAGCTCTCCTGGAACGGCTTGCCATCCACATCAACATTGATGGTGTAGGTTGTGTCCTCGCTGCCGGGGTTCATGATAGTAAACTGCAGGACCCATCCATCGGCTGTCTTGAGCAGGCTCTCCCTGGAGACCTCGCTGTATTTCTGCTCGCTTCCCGTCAGGGGTAAGACGAAAACAAATATCAGGAGCACCCCCATGATCACCAGCGAGGCGGCGAGGAAGATCTTAAGCTTTGACAAGGGCCAGCCTCTTCTTCCTCATCCACCAGTATATCGCTGCGCACGCTCCGGCCACGGCGATAGCGCTTACCACTGTTGAAAACTCGGGTATGGCAGAAGCAGCGACGTTGAAGGCAGTGCTTCCTGAATACGAAGTGTCATCGCCCACGATATAGCTGTCAGTGGCGTTGTAAACCGATGGACTATAGCTTGTACTGTCATAGACGGTAGCGTGCCAATTGCCAGTTGCGTCTGTGTCCACCAGTATGTGCTCTGCTGGACCCAGATTGCCGCTGACGTCGGAGGAGGCATCTACCGTTCCCACATTGGTTCCGGAGAAATCCCAGAATATGACGCGATAAGCAGTGCTGGCGGCGTAACCCGTGCCATACATGTAGATGGTATGCTCATTACTATAATCATCGAAAGCATCGCAGGCGATGCTATGACCGTTATTACTGTACGAGGCCCAGGTTCCCAGGGGCTCTCCCATCTCAAAATCGCCGAAGGATGTTTCCCCCGTTATCTGTGTGCTCGTGGATGTGCGCGTGCCGACAGCGGGATATGCCCACCCCGAACTGTATCGCCCCACGATGAAGCGGCTGGTGTCGGCCCCGCTATCTTTGTCACCCGCGGCAAATGTAAAAGTGGCGCTGTAAGTGGTGAATGTAATGCCGGAGTTCGTCAGCGTCCAGTAGTCATTTACGTTCTTGTTCTGATTGATCGTGGAAGAAGCGATACTGGGATGTTCTCCGTCCTTTACCTTAGCGGTCAGGTTTCCGGCAACAGAGACGCTGGCAAATGTCAATGACACCGGGTCATAGTCAGCTACTTCGCCCACCTCGAAGTTTATTAAGGTAGTAGTTGTCGCCACCCACTTCTGCAGGTTTCCAATGACATAGCTGGCACTGCTACCGCCCGAAACGCTGCCGCTTACGCTGATTATGACCGTATTGGCGCCGGTGGTAATCTTGCCACTGGTCAGGGTGAGTGTGCCATTGACAGTGGCATTACCACCAAGCGTGACGCCATTCGCATTATCAATTTTGAGACCGCCGTAGGTAAGTGCGCTGATGGTTTGCGCTGCACTTCCCACGTAGGCCGCGGTCAAATTCGTCAAGGTCTTGGTACCGATGGTGTATTGCGAGCTTAAATCTGCTGTAGCTGAGGTGCGAGTAACATTCACAGTGCCGTTTCCGGTCATGGTGCCAGCGCCGCTGATGATCACGGCGGCCGCAGGATTCAACACCGCGCTGGCATTAACTGTCAGAGTTCCTACCACACTGAAATTGGTGTTAGCTGAGACGGCCGCATTGGTATTGGCAATGATTAGATTGTTGAATGCCGTTGTGGCAGTTCCACCAATGGCTTGAGCTACCGTGCCGTTGAACGTAACTGTGCTTGTTGAAGCGGTAAAGGTGCCGCCGTTATTGGCGAAGTTCCCGCCGATGGAATGACTAAATGATCCCGCGTTAAACGTAGTTCCTGAGCCGATGGTAAAGTCGCCCGCGACAGTCATCGCAGCGCCAGCGGTGGCAGAGGCTGTACCAGACATGGTGAAATCCCCGACTATCCCTAGGGCGCTTGTCGGCATGGTCTTTATGCCGCTGCCGCTTAGGGTAAGACAGTAATATCGGTTTGTGGTGGTATTGGGAACTACAACGGTCTGGGCCCCACCATTGTACTCCACATCGGTATGCCCGCCGATTACTGTATGCCAGGTTCCGTTGTTGGTCATGATCCCGCTAATGCGCATCATAGTATCGGTTCCCATACGCAAATCTGCAACAGAGCTAATGGTCACATCGTAGAATTGCGTGGTACCGGATATGGTGGCGCCGACGTTAGTGAAAGTCACCGTACCCGTGCTGGGGTTGAATGTGCCTCCCTGGTTTATCCAATCCCCCCCAAGTTGGTCACCAGAGCCGCCAACTATGGTCAAGTTAGAGGTTGTCGCTGAATCTAATATTGCGCCGACCGCTAGTGTCAACTTCATGATGGTAGTAGTGCCGGCAGGCAGCATCGGGTCGAAGTTGGTGGTTGTTGCATTGGGGATTAACACCTCATCAACTAAATCCGGAGCATGTCCGTGGCTCCAATTCTCTATTGAGGTCCAGGTAGAGTTATTGGGTCCCTGCCAGACATTTTTAACTGTTGTATAAACACCCAGTCCCCAGGTGTGCGTGTTCCAGTCGGTAGCTAAATAGGTACTCCGAAGATTTGCTAGCCCCACCCAGTTGTTGATAGTGTCAATATTTGACTTGCCGTGTTCATCTATTGTGCTCGGGGTATGCCAATCAAATAAAACCAGATTGGCTTCCGTATTGCCGGCGAGCTCGGTATCAAGGTAATGAAGATTCAAAGTCAGTGTTGAACTATCGTTACCACCCGTCCGTATGATATCGTAGGTCCTTGTGACTGCACCCGTTTTCCACGATGGCACGGAAAGGGTGATTTTAATACTCATGGCTGTCGGCAGGGTGCCCACATTTTGAAACGTAACCGTGGTAAACTGATTGCCAAAAGTATACAAAGTGCCGGCAACCAGGGTTGTGCGCTTCACAATCCCCACTACGTCTTTTGCCCCAACGGTTGTGGCTGATGCGCCCATTGTCAATTCATAAGAGCTTGTCAGTAAATTGCCGCCAGAAAGCGTGAGGATTCCATCAACTTCGGCGTTGGCGCCGAGGGTGGCATTGCCGCCTGACTGGTTGATAGTCAGGTTATTATACGTTCCTGTTGCAATCGTCTGTCCCGAGCCATAGTACTCGACCGTGCCTGTTGTACCGACTGGCTTGCCATTGGTTGCTCCTGAAAAACGCACAGTACTATTGTTGTTGGTGGTTGTGCCGAGGGTAAGAGTATTTCCCGCCATATCCAATGTAGAGCCATTGGTAAGCGTGGCACCTATTGCGACGCTACCGCCGGCATTTTTGGCTCCTGCGCCAGAGGTGGTAAGGTTATTATAGTTGAGCCCCCCCAGTGTTTGAGCAACACCCCCAT
>CAZUXO010000237.1:0-2528 GCA_964624325.1 uncultured Dehalococcoidales bacterium | reverse complement strand
GGAGTTCAGACGTGTGCTCTTCCGATCTCACGCTTAACCAGAGTCTGACCCAGATCATCACCTCGGTTGTCATGATAATCGGCGTGCTGGGGATGATGCTCACTATCAGCTGGCTCATGACACTCGTGGCGCTGGTCATCATACCTTTGGCCTTTATACTCATTGCTGTGGTGGTCAAGGGCTCCCAGCGCTACTTCAAGCAGCAACAGGACTACCTCGGCCATGTCAACGGTCATGTGGAAGAAATGTATTCCGGGCATAACGTAGTGCGTGCGTACAACGGAGAGGAACCCTCCGTCAAGAAGCTCGAGGGTCTTAACGATGTGCTCTATGGCGCGGCCTGGAAGTCGCAGTTTCTTTCTGGGCTTATGATGCCTATCATGGGCTTTATCGGCAACCTGGGTTTTGTGGGTGTCAGCATCGTTGGCGGATACCTGGTGGTGCGGGGCACCATTCAGGTAGGTGATATTCAGGCTTTTATCCAGTATGTGCGTTCGTTCACCCAGCCACTGGTGCAATCTGCGCAGGTAGCTACCGTAATGCAATCCACCGCTGCCGCAGCCGAGCGGGTTTTTGAGTTCTTGGACGAAGCGGAGGAAACCCCAGACAGTGATACTCCGATGGTGATCAAGGACGTCAAGGGCAGCGTGGAGTTCAAGGACATTCGTTTTGGCTACAATCCGGATAAGCCGATCATCAATGGCTTCTCGGCGAAGGTTAAACCAGGCCAGAAGGTGGCCATCGTCGGCCCCACCGGCGCTGGCAAGACTACCATGGTCAAGCTGTTGATGCGTTTCTATGATGTTAACAGCGGCTCAGTAACCATCGATGGGGTGGATGTCCGCGATATTAGGCGCGGCGACCTCAGGCGGATGTTCGGCATGGTGCTACAGGACACATGGCTTTTTAACGGAACCATAAGGGACAATATCCGTTACGGTAGGCCGGATGCTACCGAGGAGCAGGTGGTGGACGCAGCGAAGATGGCTTTTGTGGACCACTTCGTGCGCACTTTGCCGAAGGGTTATGACATGGTCATCAACGAGGAGGCTACTAACATTTCGCAGGGTGAAAAGCAGCTTTTCACTATCGCCAGGGCTATATTAACCGACCCCAAGATTCTGATTCTGGACGAGGCTACCAGTTCGGTGGATACGCGTACCGAAGTCCTCATTCAAAAGGCAATGGAACATCTTATGGCTGGGCGCACCAGTTTCATCATAGCGCACCGTTTGTCCACCATCCATAATGCCGACATAATTCTGGTTATGCGCGACGGAGCTATTGTTGAACAGGGTAACCACGAGGCACTGTTGGCGGCTAAAGGTTTTTATGCCTCGCTGTACAATAGCCAGTTTGAATCTTCACTGGTGGGTTAAGACGGGACTACAGTTCGCGAGGCATAGGTAATCCATGTTGAAATGGCAAAGGGGGCGGAGACTAATTCCACCCCTTTCTTTTTAGCAAAATTATATTCCTGTTAGGTTTCGAAAACTTGGTAACAATGGTAAAAATGGATACCTAAGCCTGCATCGGATTTGCCAAATCCTGAGGATTTATGTTTTAGCGCCCAAGCTTGTTCCATTGCGGGCAGAGTATGCCATCAAAGATGTGAAGGCTTAAAAGATCACTCACTTGCTCCAGCATGCTCCCCAAGAGCAGTAAGCCCTAGTTTATCTGTGCCTACCCACAGTGGTCCCAAATCATCAGGCAATTGTATTCCTTGCTAGAGTAGGGTGCGAAAGTGTAATATTTGTTCAATTCTATGACAGATCATGTTTTGCCTGTTTCCATAGTTGGTACTTCAAAGAACCGCTTCATCATTCCGTTCATACTAGCAGTATTTTTCATTTCAGGAGCCTGCGGACTGCTTTATGAGGTGGTGTGGATGAAGATGCTCACAATCATCTTCGGTGGGACTGCTCTGGCCACCAGTACCATTCTGGCCGTCTTCATGTCTGGTTTGGCACTGGGGAGTTTCTATTTTGGTCGTTTTATTGACCGATATCAGCACCCGCTCAGAATCTACGCTTTTCTTGAATTAGGTACAGGGCTTTTCGCTTTTCTCATGCCATTTCTTTTATCTTTTATGAACAAGTTATATGTTTTTATCTACCAGAATGTTACCACCGACTACTCGTGGCTGAGTTTTGCTCGCCTTATCCTATCGTTCATGGTGTTGCTGGTTCCGGCTACTTTGATGGGAGGAACCCTGCCGGTAATTACCCGTTTTCTGGTGAAAAGTTTTGGACAGGTTGGTGCACGCGTAGGGCAAATCTATTTCATCAATACTCTGGGTGCCGTCGTAGGGACTTTTGCGACTGGTTTCATCCTGATTGTCTGGCTGGGTGTCAACGAGGCGGCCTACCTGGCAGGAGGTTTAAACCTGCTCATCGCCGTCGCGGTACTAATCGTGGAAAGAAGGTTGCCATCTGTCGAGCATCCCAAAGTAACTTCGGGGGACAGGAAAACAGATTCAGATAGCGCAGGTAGATCGGAAGAGCACACGTCTGAACTCCAGTCACCGG
>CAZUXO010000236.1:0-4451 GCA_964624325.1 uncultured Dehalococcoidales bacterium | reverse complement strand
TGCCAGGGCGATAAGCATGTAACCCGTTTGCGCAATTGAGGAATACGCCAACAATCGCTTGATGTTGGTCTGAGGAATGGCCAACAAATTGCCTAAAGTCATCGTGGCAGCACTTATAATTGCTATGGCAAAACCCCAGGTATGGCTAATCGTCATCGGTTGAATAAAACCAGAAAGAAGAAACCGAAGCAAAATTGTAAACCCGGCGATTTTACTGGCTGTTGAAAGGTACATGGTGATAGGTGTAGGGGCACCTTCATATACGTCTGGTGCCCACATATGGAACGGGACAGCGGCGATTTTAAAGCCGAAGCCGGCCACCACCAGCATCAATCCAAAAAGCAACCCAGCGGCGCTGGCCATACCGGTTGCCGGGATATTGGCAACCGCCTGTGCAATCTCCGGGAGGCGCGTTGACCCGCTGAAACCAAAAACCATTGCCAACCCGTATAAAAGAATGGCTGAATTGATCGCGCCGAGCAGTACATATTTGAGAGCGGATTCGCTGGCTTTGCCGTTTTTAAGAAATCCAACCAGTGCGTAAAATGATATGGCGGTGAGTTCGACGGACAAGAGGATTGAGACTATGTCGGTGGCTGCCGCGGTGAGTATCGCTCCCAGAGTGGCTGTGATTATGAGCGCATGAAATTCTCCGTGAAAATCGCTCATCTTGCTGACATAATCTACGGAAGCCAGAATAACCATGAATGCCAGGCCGAGAAATAAATAAGTGAAAAAGACAGCAAAATTATCCAGAGCGAACAGACCATTCCCGATGGACTGAGGGGTTTTGCCAGACACTGAAATAGTGAGTCCCGCCGCAATTACTATACCTAGCAGGCTTAATATTGTGACGACACGCTTACGCTTGAAAAGCAGGTCCGCCACAATTACCGCAAGGGCGGTGATCGCTAGAAATATTTGGGGTCTCAGCAATTCCAGATTCAATGAAAGCTCCTCTAACCGCCTAGTAAATTAATAACGCCCGCAGCGCCAGTCTGAATTACTGAAGTAAGCATGGTGGGATATATACCAATTAAGAAAATAAGCGCAATAAAAACAATGCAATAGAATACCTGCATTTTATTGGCGTCCTTAGCTTCGCTGAACACGGGCAAAACCTGACCAAAAAACACGCGCTGTATCAACCATAATATATAGGCCGCTGCCAGGAGTACGCCCAGAAGCGCTATCAAAACGTAAATCTTGGCTCCAGCGACTTCGGTAGAACTAAAACTGCCCAAGAATGTGGTGAATTCTGCCGCAAAACCGCTGGTAGATGGCAACCCCAAAGCCCCCAAACCTCCCAGGATGAAGAAAGTCGTGACCACGGGCATCTGGCGCGCAAGGCCACCCATATTGGATATATTACGCTCGTGAGTGTTGTGCATAATGATTCCTGCCACGGCGAATAACAGGCCGGTGATAAGCCCGTGGCTGACCATCTGCAGGGAGGCTCCGACAAGGCTGGTCTGGCTCAGGGCAAATATGCCCAATAACACAAACCCCATGTGGCTGATACTGCTATAGGCGATGAGGCGTTTGATGTCGGTTTGACGCAAAGTGATTGCCCCTCCATACACTATGCCAATAACTGCCAGACTAAGCATAATCGGGGCATATTGATGAGCCACCTGCGGGAAAATACTGACACACAAGCGAATCATGCCGTAGCCTCCCATTTTTATGAGAGCACCAGCCAGGAAAACACTGGCAGCGGTGGGAGCATCGGTATGAGCATCGGGTAGCCATGTGTGCAACGGGAAGACGGGTAGCTTGATGGCAAATCCCGCCAGTAGCAGAAAGAATATAGGAGCTGCGGGTAGTACCGATTGGACCATGGCGAAGCCATTCTGAGCCAGCTCAACCATGTCCAGACTGCCAGTGGCGTAATAAACGCAGACTATTCCGGCCAGCATGAGGGCGCTGCCAGCGAGTGTGTATATTACGTATTTAGTGGCTGAATATTGCTTGCGCCCGCTGCCCCATATAGAAATGAGGAAATACATGGGGATGACTTCTATCTCCCAGAAAACGAAGAAGAGTAGCATGTCGAGCGAACAGAAAACACCCAGGATGCTAGTTTCCAGCAACAACAGCCAGATAAAGAATTCTTTTGTGCGGTTTTCAACCTTCCATGATACAAGGACGGCAATGAATCCCAGGAGACTGGTCAGTACTACCAGAGGCAAACTAATGCCATCTACCCCGAGGTGATAATGAGCGTTTAAAGCAGGGATCCATGAATATAATTCTTCGAATTGTATGCCACTTGTCAACCGGTCAAAGCGGAAAAACAGCATCAAAGACAGAGCCAATACGGCCAGCGTGAATACCATGGCCAAATATTTTATTGCTCTTGAAGGCAGGCGCGGTACAAGCACAATCGCCAGAACTCCGATGAGCGGGAGAAATACTATTGTTGACAACAAATTGAAGGTCATCAGTCGATTAGCCTCTAACCAACGCTATTATCATAATAATTCCAAGCCCAACAATAGAAATGATACCGTATAATTGCAGTTCACCTGTTTGAATTCGTCGAATCAGGCGCCCGGCTCCTGTTGTGATCGAGGCTACGCCATTGGCAGCGCCATCCACAACAACTTCATCCAGCCACTGCATTGCCCTGAACAGACCGCGATAAAGCACATTATTCGCTATTATGTTCTCGTACAATTCGTCCATACCGTATTTGCGGGTAAAAATAGCGTATAACGAACGAAATATCCATTTTATTCGGTTGGGTGAAATCCACATCCGTATGTACATGGCATAGGCAATGAAAATGCCTGAGCAAGCAGCAAACAAAGAAATCCACGCCAGAGGATGGGCCAGGACTCCGATTGTCCCTTGCACAAAGCCGGTGGTGGCTTCTCCCCCGAGAAAGCGCTCAAAGCCGCCAGTGGCATTTAACCAACCCGACGCTACTGTTGGGATGGCCAGCAGAACCATCGGAATTAGCATGGTTTTCGATGATTCGTGCGGGTTGTGCGTACCGCGGTATTCGCCGCCGAAAACCAGGAATACAACACGAAAAATATAGAAAGCGGTCAGGAACGCAGTGACGACCGCCATGCCGAATAAAACGGGTTGGTTTTCGAGTGCGGCGGATAAGACTCCCTCTTTGCTGAAGAACCCTGCCATGGGCCAGATACCGGCGAGACTGAGTGCAGCCAATACAAAGCAGGCGAATGTGGTGGGGATTTTTTTCCGGAGCCCTCCCATTTGGCGCAAATCGAATGTGCCAGTGGCGTGGTTCACGCTGCCTGCCCCCAAAAACAGAAGAGCCTTGAAAAAGGCATGGTTGAAAAGGTAGAAAATACCTACCCATATTCCACCAGTGGCCAGGCCCAGCATCATCAACCCCAACTGACTGATGGTGGAGTAAGCCAGTACGCGCTTAATATCATTCATCACCAGTCCCATGGTAGCGGCAAAGATGGCTGTGAAAGCGCCAACAAAGGCGACGACGGTGAGGGCGTGGGGTGCCGCTTCGAAAAGCGGGTACATGCGTGCTACCAGAAAAACACCGGCGGCAACCATAGTGGCTGCATGAATCAAAGCGCTCACAGGAAAAGGGCCTACCATGGCGTCGGGCAGCCATATATGTAGCGGGAATTGACCTGATTTACCCATGGCTCCAAGAAACAAACCAAGGGTAGACAAAGTCAATATGCCACCCGAAATGGCTCCAGCAATGGCCAAGTCGTGTAATGAAAGAATGTCCAGCGTCCCGGCGGTGGAATACAGAAACAGGAGGGCGACAAGGAAACCCAAGTCACCGATGCGAGTAACCAGAAAAGCTTTCTTGGCAGCTACTACAGCTGAAGGCCTATGAAACCAGAAACCTATCAGAAGATAAGAAGATAATCCGACAAGTTCCCAAAATACAAAGGTCGAAAGCAGATTGGACGACATTACGATCCCGAGCATCGAGGCTGTGAATAGCGATATGAAAGCGAAATAACGGATGTAACTGGGATCGCTATGCATATAGGAACGAGAATATATCTGGACCATCAAACTGACAGAGGTGACCACCACCAGCATGATTGCGCTAAGTGGGTCTATCAAGACACCAAAATTAAACACCGGCCCGCCAGCAATATTTAACCAGTTGAAACCGCTGAGTACGATCTGATGATCCGGTGCCTGCATCACGCTTGCCAGCAGCCAGAGGGATAGCCCAAGTGAAAGACCTACTGCAGTAATCGAAATGTAACTGGCCGGTTCTGCCTTCCCCTGCAACGGACGTATCAAGGCTGCAATAATGGCAAATGCGGCCAGAGGCAAAACCCAGACAGCCCAGATAAATTCAGTCGGTATACTAGTAATTTGCATCTTTTACCACTTCAAAATGTTAATATCGGTCACATTGATGTTTCTGCGTTGTCGGTAAAGGGCGATGATGATGGCAAGACCGACGGCAACTTCAGCAGCTGCAGATC
>CAZUXO010000235.1:0-3105 GCA_964624325.1 uncultured Dehalococcoidales bacterium | reverse complement strand
TTCCTGCGTTAAAAATTTGCACAGGCTACGAGCTTAACGGCAATCGTATAGATTATTTCCCAGCTAGTGTGGCGGAACTGGAAAAGTGCAACCCTGTTTACGAAGAACTACCTGGTTGGCAGAAATCTATTACACACGTTCGCAATTTCAAAGATTTACCCAAAGAGGCTCAGAAGTATGTTAAGCGCATTCAGGAACTCATGCAATGTTCGGTTAACATGGTTTGCTGTGGGCCATCGCGCGAACAGGTTATTCAGTTAAAACCCGTAATATAAATCAGCTGATATTTATAAAAAAAGGGGCAATTAGCCCCGCTTTGTGTTTATAAATTAGCTAGAGGCAGGGAAGGCAGAGGCCTTTGAGGACAAAGTACGAACCTTGTGATTACGTTGCTGGCAATACTGGATTTAGGCTGGTAACGAAATCATGGTTCGCGAAGCATGAGGAAGAGTGGGTGATTGCTTCCCGGTATATGCGTTTCATATAGCTGTTTGAAACCGAAGTGCCGGTACATAGCCACATTTTTTATATTCTGAGTTTCAACATAGCAAGTTATATTTTCCTTGTCCAACCTGGTTAACATAGGGGCAAGGAGGGTGCTAGCGACGCCTTTTCCCTGGTGTGCCGGGTCCACTGCCAGCGTGGCTAAATAACAATGGCGCGATGGGGCATATTTTTTCCTCAGTTTTTCGCAATATGCCAGGCTCCTCCCATCCAACAGTAAGTAGCGCCAGCCGCAGCGTAGCGGTAATTGGGGGTATCCAGCCTGCATTAGCATCCCCATGGATTGCTTTGCCCCGTCGGGCATCCAGACGGCCACACCCTCGCAAGATGGAGAACTGGTATAGGCTTCAGCACCGCCTTGGGCAGCGATGCGCATTACCATTTCGAAGGCATAGCGCAGGTTGAGACGTTTAGTTGGGTCGGGAATCATCCATACGGTTATAGGATCGTCTGCGAAAGCTCGGGCACAGGTAATGGAAGCTGGTTCCACGAGAGAACTGTCTATTTTGAGAAGGTTTTCAAACCCGTATGCTGGGTGACTCACATGGTTAAGGTTTAGCATACACGGTGTAGTCTAAACGACAGTGACAATCCTGACTATCTCGGCAGGTCTATCTTGTAGAGCTTGAGAGTTTCACGGATAATGAATGCTGTTTTATCATCGGCTTCGGTGAGCGGCAGACGCAAACCCCCTACGCGGAAACCGACATGATTAAGAGCATATTTCACTGGAATGGGGTTGGAAACAATGAAAAGATCTTTGAATAGGGGCACCAGGTCGCGGTGAATCTCAGCCGCCCTGGAAGTGTCACCGGAAGCGAAGCAATCTATCATTTCCTTGATCTGCTTGCCCACCAGGTGAGAAGCCACGCTGATGACGCCGTAAGCTCCTAACGCCATCATGGGCAGCGTATCGCCGTCGTTGCCACTCCACACCACGAAGTCATCACGGATTTCGGCAGCACCACGGATGACTCTGGCAGCCTGTTCCATGTCGCCAGAAGCTTCTTTCAACCCAACGATGTTTTTAATTTTACTCAGGCGGATGACCGTGTCTGCTGTCAGGTTAGTGACGGTACGCGCGGGCACATTGTAAAGGATGCAGGGAAGGGAGGTACTCTCTGCGATGGTTTTAAAGTGCTGAAAAAGCCCTTCCTGGGTAGGTTTATTATAATAAGGAACTACCAGTAGGCAGGCGTCCACACCCCATTCCTGGGCGCGGATAGTGTTCTCACGCGCTTCCTCGGTGCTGTTTGAGCCGGTGCCAGCAATGACAGTCCCGTTTTTGCCTATAACTGATTCTATCTCACGAAAGAGACGATGCTCTTCTTCCCAAGTTACCGTGGGTGATTCACCGGTAGTACCCACCACCACGATACCATCACTGCCGGAATCAATCAGCGCTTTGGCCAGTTTGCGCGCCTGTTCGTAGTCAACAGCTCCATGGGAATCAAAAGGCGTCACCATGGCCGTTATCAGACGGCCGAGCTCTTTACCGTTTTTCATATTATCCTCCAGGATGCAGCCATTCACGTCGGACCATATCTTCAGCTATTTGTACGGCATTGAGAGCTGCGCCCTTACGAACGTTATCTGCTACGATCCACATAACCAGACTGTTGCTTTGCGATACGTCGCGCCGAATGCGCCCAACATAGGTTTCATCTGTGCCGGCGGCCATCCACGGATGGGGATAGAGGCTAATAGCCGGGTCATCCAGTACTCGCACTCCAGGTGCCTGAGACAGTATGTGTCTGGCTTCGTCAGGTGAAATAGAGTTGGTAAACTCCACGTTTACCGCTTCGCTATGGCTGATAAACACGGGCACGCGCACACAGGTGGCCGAAACCAGGATATCTTCGGCATGCATTATCTTTCGCGTTTCCTCCACCATCTTCCATTCCTCTTTGGTGTAGGCGTTATCCATGAATACGTCTATGTGCGGGAGGACGTTGAAAGCAATCTGGTGCGGATATACATGCGGTACCACGCTCTGCCCGCCTAGTATCTGTTTCGACTGCGCCGTAAGTTCATCGATAGCTGCCGATCCAGTGCCTGAGACTGACTGAAAAGTGGTCACTACGATACGCTTGATGGGGTTTGCCTTGTGCAGTGGGTAAAGCGCAGTCACCATTTGAATGGTAGAACAGTTGGGGTTGGCGATAATGCCCTTGTGCTGCTTAATATCATCGCCATTCACCTCTGGTACCACCAGAGGTACGTCTTCCTCCATGCGGAAGGCGGAACTGTTATCAATTACCACGGCGCCGGCTTTGGCGGCTATAGGAGAAAAGTAGCGACTTATGTCCGCTCCCGCCGAAAAGAGGGCGATGTCAACGTCACGGAAGGAATCTGGTGAGGTTTCTTTGACTTCATATTCCTTGTGGGCGAAATAAAGCTTTTTGCCAGCAGAGCGGTCAGAGGCGAAAAGTTGCATCGTGCGCACGGGGAAGTTGCGTTGTTCGAGGACTTTAATAAACTCTCCGCCGACAAGACCGGTGGCACCCACAATAGCCACCCTGTATCCGTTCATTTGTCCTCCTACAAACCTAGCAATGTGTCCAACCCAAAAATGAGGCCGGTATGCCTGGTAACTTCTCG
>CAZUXO010000234.1:0-7352 GCA_964624325.1 uncultured Dehalococcoidales bacterium | reverse complement strand
CCAGGTGGATCAAAACACCAAGTGAGCCGTCAGATCCACCCGTGATAGACGGCTTCGAGGATATCTACGCCTTAGCAGAAGTGGCCGACTGACAAAATCGCTGAACAATAAACACTGACATTTTTGCTGGACAACGACACCCAGGATAATCGAATATTAAACAAATACGTTTGTTTTTTGCTAATTGGTTTCTATCTCTGGAGGATGCCGGGAGGAAGTAAAGGGATGGCGACAGGAGTATAATAGGCAACAGTTCCATGATGTCCTTGGAAACTTAGCATTTAAGCCTAATTTGGAGGCAGATGAATGAGCATCCCACTAATCAGCGTTGAACTCCTCCCTGGACTCCCGGAGAAGAAGTCATCATTACGGCCTTGAAGGCTTGAAGTTATTCGTAACGAAGAAAAGGGGGTAGTTTTATATGGGGTCGATTATCGCAGCCATCGTCGGTGTCCTTCGAATCGCTATCCTTTCGATGTCCATTAAGGTGGTAAACGAGTACGAACGCGGGGTAATTTTCAGGCTAGGGAGGCTCATGGGCGCCAAAGGCCCCGGCTTTTTCATGATCATTCCTTTCATCGATCGCATGGTCAAGATAGACCTGCGCGTCGTTACGATGGATGTTCCCTCACAGGACGTCATCACCAGGGATAACGTCACGGTGCGTGTCAACGCCGTCGTCTATTTCCGCGTCATCAATCCTGAGGCTTCAGTGGTTAAAGTTATCAATCATATACAGGCCACCTCTCAGATATCGCAGACCACGCTGCGCAACGTACTCGGTCAGCACGAATTGGACGAGCTCCTTTCCCAGCGCGAAAAATTGAACCAGTCGCTCCAGAGCATCATCGACGAACAGACCGATCCCTGGGGTGTAAAGGTCAGTATCGTTGAGATCAAGGACGTCGAACTGCCCGAGTCGATGCGCCGCTCCATGGCCGCCCAGGCCGAAGCGGAACGCATGCGTCGTGCCAAGATCATCCATGCCGAAGGCGAGTTGCAGGCTTCACAGAAACTGTCAGAGGCCGGGCATATCATCGCTCAGGAACCGGTAGCGCTCCAGTTGCGTTACTTACAGACCCTGACGGAGATAGCCACCGAAAAGACCAACACGCTCATCTTTCCTGTGCCTATAGACCTAATATCAATGTTTTTGCCCAAAAACAATACGGATACCGCTCAGGAAGAGCAGAAGAAAAACGCGAAGTAATCAGGATGAAACCTGCCGGAGGTTTCTGAGCATAAAGCATGCCAGAGAGGTCATCGAGGCTTGGAGAAAGGATTATAATACCGTCAGACCCCACAGATCGTTGGGCGGATTGGCGCCCCAGGAATTCATGGAACTAAACGGAAACACTAAGATCGGGGTGGCACTAACCACGGGGTAAGGTCAGCTTTTAACAATGTGCTTAAAGCGGCTCATCCCCCCAGCAGCGCTTCAGCCAGGTGTTACCCTGGCTGAAGCGCATCGGTGGCAGTCTGCCGCGAGCTTTGCGTCAGACAGTGTTACGAACTAAAGTTAACCTGCTTGCAAAGTACTTTGATAGGCTGAGTCCAGGTCGGCCAGAGTAGTTACCAGGTTACCGTTTTGCGACTGCCACTTCACCTCGGCTTTGGGGTAATTGACGCAGAATCCACTCAGGCCCTTAGCCGTAGTCTTGGCATTGAAAGTAGTGCCGCAGGTGTCGCAGACAAGAATGCCTTTCTGCAGGGAGTAGCTATAGGACCTGCAGGGCACGCAGATGTTTCCCCGCATATAGATGACCCCGTCCAGCTTATAGGCCATAAAGGCCTCTTTGCCGGAAGGCAGGGTTATCCAGAAATGCACCATCTTGTCCTGCTCTATGGCGCTGACCGGGACAGAAACAGACGTCCCTGTTATCACCGGGGTTATCCATGTGGCTTTGTATCGCGTTGCATCAGTGCTGCTCACACCGGCAGAGCCACCTGTTGAGGCACTCGATGAGGGCGCCGCTTTGGCGGATCCGCAAGCAGACACCAAAACCGCCGCAATCAGCATGAATGGAAGTAATACCTTTACGAGTTTTTTGCCAGACATGTTTATCCTCCCATGTAAGAATTATTCTTGACGATTTCGACTATTTGCCCGTCCTTTAAGAAAAGGGTTTCTCGGGCGTGTTTAGCTATTTCAGGGGCATGGGTCACCATGACAATGCTGCGCCCTTCGGCGTTGAGTTCTTCGAAGAGCTTTAATATCTCGAGCCCTGTCTTCTGGTCCATATTGCCCGTAGGCTCATCAGCCAGGATAAGCTGCGGGTCGTTCACCAGGGCACGGGCGATGGCTACACGCTGCTGCTCGCCGCCGCTGAGCTGGCCGGGCCTGTGTAAAGCCCTCTTTTCCAGCCCCACACGCTTGAGCATCTCCAGCGCCCTGTTGGTGTCGTGTTGCGTTCGGTCGCGTTTGGTTCGCTTGAATACCATGGGCAGCATCACGTTCTCCAGGGCACTCAGGGATGGCAGCAGATGGTATTGCTGAAAGACATAGGATATCTTCGCGCGCCTGAGTTCGACCAGTTGATTTTCCGTGAGGTTATCTATGCGTTCACCGTCCAGAACTACCTCGCCTCCGGTCAGCTGGTCAAGCCCGCCGATGATGTTGAGCAGCGTGGACTTGCCGCTTCCCGAAGGGCCCATCACGGCCATAAAGTTCCCTTTGTCCACCGTAAAGGCAACATTGCTCAGGGCATTTACCTTGTTTTCACCTTGCCCGTAGACCTTGGATATATTTTTAATCTCTAACATACTTCACCTCACAAAGATCGGAATGAATCAGCCACCCTGATTCGAGTCGCCCGGAAGGCGGGGTAAGCGGCCGCCAGTATGGCTACAGCCACAGCGACACCTATCGATACAGGAAAGAAACGCGGTATCCAGGAAACAGCTGTTCCCTCAAAAATAAGCGGGCCGATACCGTAAGCCATGAGGCTTCCGGCGACGTAGCCGAATATACCGCCGAGGACTCCCACGACTGCCGCCTCTTCCAGAAACATGGCGACAATCTGTCGCTGTGAAGAACCCACGGCACGCATGATACCGATGTCCTTGATGCGCTCATGTACTGAAGTCATCATGGTATTGGTCACTCCGAATGCGCCAATGAGAAGGGTAATACCGGCCAGGGCCAGCATGAGCCTGTTGATTCTCGCCAGCATGCCTACCTCGGTCTGGGCTACCTGTTGGACGGCTAAAGCCCGAATGCCCGTGACATTTTTGTTCAAGTCACCGACGATTTCGACCACCGGACAACCATTGCATAATGCACGGATATCGATGGTGGAGAGCTTGCCTTCCTTGCCCATTGCCTTCTGTATTGTAGACAGGCTGGTAAAGATCTGGTAATCGTCATTGGCGCCGGTGGATCCCAGTACTCCAACTATATTAAAACTGGCATTTCCTATGGTTATGGTGTCACCGGGGTTCAGGCTTAATAGTTCACTGGCTGAAGCGCCGACAATGGCATCGTTTGCCCCCGACAAGTAGATTCCCCGCTCGATATTCCACCAGGTGCGCACTTGCTTTTCATCGTCAGGCCGTACGCCCACCACAAGTATCGATGTGCCTTTGACATTAGCATTCGTATACAGCTTGGGGGCAAGGGTAGCAATATCTCCGGTAGTCGGTAAATCCGGCCTTTTCTCGCGGATAAGGGTGTCGGTTATTTCTCTTATTTGAGGAAGTACGCCCTCGTCGATATAGTTATCGCCTATGCTGAGGGCTCCCAGACTGAGGTCGCCCAGCTTCATGTCGAAGTTCGAAACGGCCGGCATTACAGCAATGTTGGGGCCGTACTTTTCCAACTGAGCTGTTATCCTGGCCTGGCCGGCCGCGGCCACTGTGAGAATGCCCACCACGGTCATGGTGCCTACGACCACCCCCAGGGCGGCGTAAAGGACGCGCTTCTTGCGGCGCAGGATGTCCTTAAGGACGAGCTTATAAATGTTCATCTATTTCCCTTCCGTTATGAGATCGCGACGACGGTTGAGTTTTATGATTATGGCTGCCGCCAGACCCCAGGCTACTAAAGCCAGCACCTGCGCTTCCTGAAGTCCCCAGAAGAGCACAGTCTCATGGCGCACACCGGTGAGTATAAGCCTTCCCAGGGCGTATAGCGCCAGATAAACTGCAAAGAGCATGCCGTTCTGGCTGAAGCGCCCCTTTAGTTTGAACACCAGGAGTAAAGTGGCGGCGTTCCAGAGCATCTCGTAGACCGGATAAGGGTGCGTTGGTACTCCCAGGAGGCTGGGAGCTATGGAAGAGGCAGGATTAGTATATATAAAACCCCAGGGCAGTGTGGTCGCGCCGCCCGCTGCATCTCCGTTGACGATGCAGCCGAAGCGCCCGATGATCTGCCCCACTAGGAGGGCAGGCACCAGAATATCGGCCAGAAGCCCCAGGGAAAGGCGTTGCGCCCGGGCATAGATTACGATGGCCAAGCCTCCACCGATGAGAGCGCCCCAAATGGCCAAGCCTCCCTGTTGAATCTGGATAATCTGGGCGGGGTTAGCCATGTAGTAAGTAAAATGGTCGAGCACGTGGAACAGCCGCGCCCCCACGACCCCACCCAGCAACACCCAGGGGGCGAGATTATAGATAACATCAAACGGTATGCCCTTCTGTTTTGCGCCCCGCACGGCAAGGAAAAACACCGCAACCACCGCCGCAAGCACAGCCAAACTATACCAGCGAAGCTCAACGTGCCCGACCTGAAAGATGACTGGATTGATATTGATAACGATGCCGTTCATATTCTTATCTTTAAGCTATTATCTTATACTTTATTGTAACATTTTATACGTTTTTTCGCCAACAAAACTTAGGCTGGACTGTCGGTATGCGTTTTCAATCAGGATACAGGTTGGTGAGAGCCCTCAATTTCGCCTATAGCGAGTATTGCAATCTCCAGCGCTTGTTTCATCTCATCCATCAGGCGATCGAGCTCGCCCATTATCTCAGTTGTTTCATCTGTGTATATCTACTGGGTTTTTGAAGCTTCATGAGAGCCTGTGACTTGCCCTTCAATCGCCATTCCTCACTCCTAAACCGCAACCGAAAAACGTGCTTCGCGCTAAGTTTTGAGATGTTAGTGGCAAGCGCCTCCGGATGCATTCTGATCCCCGGTGGCATCTTGAGACGGACCATTCACCATCGGACAGCTTACTTGCCCCTCGGTATTGGTTACCTTACACCCGGATGCTAATTGCCTGTCGGGTCCGCCTGCCAGGGCTGGCACCGTAAAAATAAGCAGCGCAGCGGCAACCAGCACAACTCCTGCTCCGGTTACTATCAGGATATCCTTTTTGTTCTCCATGTTCCTTCCTTTCTCCTCGCTCCTGTGTTGGTATACATCCCGATTATCATCATTAGATGTCTTCCTAACTATAATATGCCCTGTTGCTTAAAGAGGGATTAGAGGGGAGTTAATAAAAGATTAAATTTCGGCTTGGTTTGATTATCCCCCGATCGGGTAGGGGTGGACGGACTAAGTCCCCCCTACCCACAAGAGAGCTGGATATTGAGGAATAAAGACAGGATTTTACGTTATATTGAACAATAGGCGAGCCCCTGAGGGCTAAACATGCCGAAGATCATAGCAATGCACCACGACAATGAAAGCGCTGCCGTCAGGATATGGACGCCATTAACCGTTGGAATCGGCGTATTTGTCGCAGTGATAGCAAAGTCTGGGGGTGGGCACAGGATAGAGGGAGGGGGGGTGCCCCCCCGCCCTCTATAGGCTATTTGAAAAACCCGGGTATTTCAGTGTTCTACTTAATAGGAGCAGTGAAAAGAACGCCCGACCAGAGCAGCCAGACAATGACCAGCGCCCAGACAATGTTAAATGCCTGCGCTGCCACAAAGGCGGCCAGGGGCTTGCCCCTTCCGACAGCAACCAAATCCTTGAATCGCGTATCCAGTCCTATGGAAACAAAAGCCAGTGCGAAGAACCATTCGCGGTAACCCTTGGTGACACCCAGCACGGCGCTGGTTGCCTTTGTGCCCAGGGACGGCTCCACAACCAGGGAAAAGATGACCGACGCCAGTATGAATCCCAAGATGAACTTGGGCAGCCGATACCAGATGTCGATCAAGCGCGGTTTGTCGCTTGCGACTGACGCTGCACCCTGGCCCGTATGGGGCATGAAGGCCGCCCAGATAGCCATGAAGAACGCCGCGAAACCGATGAGCACGTTCTGCGCCATTTTCACCAGCGAAGCCACTTGCAAGCCGACATCAGAGCTAACCAGCGTCCCGGCGGCCGCCACTGCAGCGGTGGTATCGATGGTGCCTCCCATCCAGGCCCCGGCGACGTTGGGAGCTAGACCGATGGCTCTGGCCAGTGGGGGCATGAAGATTATCATCGGCATGGCTACCAGAAGGACCAGGGAAATTACGTAGCTGACATGCTTGGGGCTGCCCTTGAGAGCGCCTCCCGCGGCTATGGCCGCTGATACGCCGCAGATGGACACGCCGGAGGCCATGATGCCGGCAAAGTCTTTATTCATGCCGAATCTGCGGGCAATCCAGAAAGCGGCGAACCAGACTACTACCACAACCAGCAGGGCTTGCGCCATGGCCACCAGGCCGCCCTTGGCGATGGTAGAGAAGAGGATTTCGGCCCCCAGTAATACCAGGCCGATCTTGATGAAAAACTCCGTCTGTACGGCGCTTTTGAGCCATTCAGGGATCTTGAAGATGTTGCTGATAATCAGACCCAGCAGCACAGCCCAGAGGACTGATTCCATCCCCCAGTTGGTAAAACTGGCAAACTTGCCAACCCAGATAGCTAAAAATGACAGCCCGAATATCACCAGAAATCCGAATACGTATTTGCGTGTTGCTTTGCCCATCAATGCCATGCTGACCAGCGTCAGGACAAGAATGAACAAGAAAAGCAGTGCTACCGTGCCCACAGTGCCAGCCCCGTTGGGCAGAGATTGAGCCAGT
The DNA here is from genome assembly GCA_964624325.1 of uncultured Dehalococcoidales bacterium. Taxonomy (GTDB): domain Bacteria; phylum Chloroflexota; class Dehalococcoidia; order Dehalococcoidales; family UBA1222; genus SURF-27. The sequence goes on along the minus strand of CAZUXO010000234.1, from coordinate 386 downwards.
GTGGTCCATTTCTTAATTGCAGGCAGCTTGGGAAGCCACTTGGCAATTCCAAAAAGCAGTACGACGAAGCCGATCCAGACGGCCCACCAATCCTCTTTTTTCCACAGAGACGACCAATCGATTTTCAAATTTAACTCCTATTCAGATTAATAGAATTTGCTATTCACTGACATCTCCGGGCTACATGTGCACAGCATACTTGCCTCCTGAACCAAACTTATTTCCTATAGTTACTTCGTAACTGATAAGACAAATTTAGCTTCATCTTCCTGCTTGAAACTAGATTTCAAGCCCCTGGCTCTCAGCTCCTGAGCCACGCTTTTGAGGGAGTCATTGTCTCCTAGTATTATTTCCGCAGTCTCGCCGGCTGCCATGCTATCCAGGAG
>CAZUXO010000233.1:0-3242 GCA_964624325.1 uncultured Dehalococcoidales bacterium | reverse complement strand
GGATTACTTTAATAGCGATCATTTACCAGGCCGAACCCTCTTTCCTCCAGTCAATGGTGCATGAGATGGGAATCTTTAAGCCTTCGGGGGCGTCATTAACAATCACCGAAGTCCGGCCGTTATTGTTTCAAAATGGTAGTTTTACGCTCTCCGTGGCATGGAATACGCTTACCACCGGGTTTTTCATCAGCTTCATTTCGATGGGGATGTTGGTGTATCTTACCATCAAACGGGGCGACCCCGGCAAGACAATAATCCTTGTCTGGAGCGTGGTGATACTACTCGCCACATTAGGGCAAAGACGGTTCGGCTACTATTATTCGATTAATGTAGCTCTGCTGACAGCTTATGTTTCATGGCAGGTGCTTTCACTATGTGGCTTTAAACAGGAAGAAGCAATTACAGATATGATCACTAAGGTGAAAATGGAAAGAAAAAAACCTAAATATCACCTGAAAGGGGGATTTCGTATCTCACCCGGAAAATTGAGTATGACTATAGCGGCAGCGCTTGTCTTTTTTGCTGTTTTCTTACCCAACATCAAGCCTGCTATTCGCCTAGCCCAGGCAGAACCCCTTATCATCAGTGATGCATGGTACAACGCTTTATACTGGCTTAAAGATAATACGCCTGACCCTTTCGATGACCCTGAATTTTATTATTCCACGTACGAAACACCTCCTACAGGGCAGAATTACGATTACCCACAAACGGCTTATGGTGTAGTGACGTGGTGGGATTACGGCCACGAGATAACGCGGCTGGCACACCGAATTCCAGTTTCTAACCCTTTCCAGCAAGGAGCCCTGGAAGCCAGTCAATATTTTACGGCACAAGATTCAACCTCTTCCGATAAAATTATCGATGACTTGGGTGGTAAATATGTGGTTGTTGACTACGGGACGGCGGTATCCAAGTTCGCTTCGGTAGTAGGCTTTAGCGGCGAAAATATCGAGGATTTCTATGAAATGTATTACCGGGTGGTTGACGGCAAACTCACACCTGTGATGTTTTTTTACCTTGAATATTATTACTCAGCGGCTGTCAGGCTTTACAACTTTGACGGACAATCGATAACTTCAGCTAAAAGTGTCGTCATTTCCTATCTGGATAAAACCAGGCCCGATGGTACCGCCTACAAGGAGATAACAAGTGCGGTATATTATCCGACTTACGAAGAGGCAAAGGCATATGTTGCCAAGCAGAGAACAGGGGATTATAAGATAGGTGGAGTTAATCCTTTTATCAGCCCAGTGCCGATGGAGGGGTTCAGCCAGTACCAGTTGATTTACAAATCTGGCACAGTTGTAGACTGGGGTGACGGAAAGAGTATTCCGCTAATAAAAATCTTTGAATATCAACAATAGCAAATTGTTAGGCAGCAAATTTCAGTACAGCGCGATGCTTTTTCCCGGGTTTATTCACCGTGTATTTGAGTCTTCAATGTGGGAAATGTGCCGAAACTTCATCTTATTAAGGTTTTTGGGGACTCATCGGTAAGCCCTTTTGAATGCTGCCGTATATAAATCCCAGCCCCACGCTGAATACTGATGCGGTTAACATCGACACCTTTTTCAGTTCTGACAGGTGATAGCCTCTTTTCATTCTTTCTGGAATACACTTGAATAATGCTGCCTTAAGATAGTTTGTTTCCGTAGCTATCGACCGCCCTTCGGTGGAGTTGTTGAGTTTTCTCATCAGCGCTTTCGAATATCCCTGATAAAATGACCTCTTTAAAAGCACTCTCACTTTTAACTTAGACTGGGGTATTTTATGGAAAACCAAAGCCATGGGATTATACATTACACCCTTCCCAAAAGCCTGTTTCATCCTTATGGCCAAATCCGGCTCTTCCGCCTGTAGATAACCAGTGTTTCTTTTGGCAAAACCCAGGTCCTTGCTGAATAACCCAATTTTTTCAAAAACCTCTCTCCTGAAGCTCATATTCGGCCCAAAAGTATTGCGTACTTCTTTGATTTTTTCTTCGGCAAATCCTTTGTGAGTCACTCCGATCAGCCAATAAAGCTCTTCAGGAAGAAAATCTGGCTTGCTTCCCGTCCAAATTGGCAAAATTTTGCCTCCTACAGCAATGGCATCGAAGGATTCGTAGGTAGTTACCAGTGTTTCTATCCATTTACCTGCTGCAATCGCGTCGTCATCCGTGAAAGCAATCACGTCGCCTTTTGCTACCCGAATCCCAGCGTTCCTGGCCTCAGAGACCCCCATATTATCTTTCAGTAATACCGCGTTGACAACACTATGTCCCCTGAAATCCGAATTAAACCTTTCAAATAATTCCGGATTGCCATCGACTACGATTATAATTTCTCGAACTTGATAAGTTTGCTCAAGGAGGCTATTCACGGCTTCAATCAGGTTATGGTAGTTGGTGAGATTATGAGTGCATATCACGGCAGAAACAGAAATTCCCATCATAGTTCTTTGATTATCCCCGTTGGAACCGCTTTTCAACCAGTGTCCTGACAATCCTAAAACCATCCCTTAAGCCATTTTGCTTGGAAGGTGTAGGCCTACACCTGTAGTTAATTGGTACCTCAGTTATTCGGCAGTGCTTCCGCGCTATCTGTGCCAGCATGTTAGCTTCCAAATCGAATCCTACAGCATCAAGTCTGATATCTTTAACCACTGCCCCGCGAAAACCCCAGTAGCCTGTGCATAAATCGCTGATGTGCGTCCCATATAAAAAATTGGCGAAACCAGTAAGCAAATGGTTGCCCACTAAATTCTTTCGAGCCATCGCTCCTTTTTCAATGCTCCCCTTTAATCTTGAACCAAGGACCACATCGTAATCGGATTCAAGCATCTCAAGCATTTGAGGAATACACGTAGCCGGGTAGGTATAATCTGCGTCCAGAACGAAAATGAAGTCCCCATTAACTATCTCGAAGGCTGTGGTGATAGCCCTTCCTTTGCCTTGCCGCAGTTCGCTAATCACCGTAACCCCTTTACTCGCAGCAATCTGTTTGGTCCGGTCCGTGCTGTTGTTATCAATCACCAAAACAGAAACCGTGTATCCTATGGCCTCCAGATGTTCTTTGGGTATTTCATCTATTACACTGGCTATAGTTTGTTCCTCATTAAAGGCTGGCAAAACTATGCAGATACCTTTTTGCGGCAAAGTCTCCTCCTGACAAACCCAGTGCCGCACCTTAACCTTTTGGGCTATTTTTTCACGGAGAGCAATGGGATTGTCGTATCGGGCGTAGTTTAGCATAAGAGAT
>CAZUXO010000232.1:0-3074 GCA_964624325.1 uncultured Dehalococcoidales bacterium | reverse complement strand
AATAGCATCTACCTGGCTTATGAAAAATACCGGTTAGAAATGGCGGCAGGGTAAGGGATAATCATATGATCGAACGCTACAGCCGCCCCGAAATGAAACGAGTGTGGTCAGAAGAAAACAAATTCAACAAATGGCTGGATGTGGAAATTGCCGTTTGCGATGCCTGGACTGAGCTCGGTCGCATACCGCGCGCTTCTCTTTCCAAAATCAAGATGGCACGCTGCAATCAAAAGCGCATGGCTGAAATACTGACCGAGACACATCATGACATGACTGCCTTTCTTGGTGCTGTGTCAGAAAGCATTGGACCAGAGGCACGGTTTATCCACCTCGGTTTAACCTCCAATGATGTCATGGATACGGCTCTCAGTTTGCAAATGGTGGAGGCTTCAAAGATCCTTGCCCAGGATATGAAAGATCTTGTCGCCGCTTTGGCTATTTTGGCTCTTAAACATAAATATACTATCATGATAGGCCGGACTCACGGCATACACGCCGAACCAACCACATTCGGTCTCAAGCTGGCCCTGTGGATGGAGGAGATGCAGCGAAACAGGCATCGTTTGGATGAAGCTGTTAAGGTCATCGCCTTCGGTAAAATATCCGGTGCCGTTGGCACATACGCAACAGTGCCTCCCGAAGTTGAAGAAATCGCTTGCGCCAAACTGGGACTTGCGCCCGCGCCTATCTCAAACCAGATAATACAACGAGATCGTCACGCGCAATTCGTCACCACGCTCGCCATAGTGGCAGCTTCACTCGAAAAATTTGCTACCGAGATCAGGCTGCTGCAGAAAACGGAGTCACGCGAAGTAGAAGAACCATTTCAGGAAGGGCAAACCGGATCTTCTTCAATGCCCCATAAAAGAAACCCGGAACTATGCGAGAGAATTTGCGGTATGGCCCGCCTCATGCGCGGATATGCTATTACATCCATGGAAGACGTGGCGTTGTGGCACGAGCGGGATATCAGTCATTCTTGCGCCGAACGCATAATCCTGCCTGATGCTTGTCTTTTGCTCGATTACACATTGTCTATCTTTACTTCGATAATCAGCGGACTAAATGTATACCCCAAAAACATGAAAAAAGACCTTGAGATTACTAAAGGGCTGGTTTTTTCACAAAGAGTCATGCTGGCTCTCATCGACAAGGGAATTTCGCGCCAGGATGCGTACAAGTTTGTCCAGCGCAATGCCATGCGAAGCTGGAGCAGCGGGAAAAGGTTTTTATCCCTGCTGGAAGGGGATACTGAGCTGATGAAACACATATCTAAAACGGAGATCGAGGCCATCTTCGATTACAACTTTTATTTAGCGCATGTAGATACTATCTTCAAACGCCTCGGTTTGACCGAAGCTCAATGGAAGAACAAAATGATTGACCCCAGAAAAAGTAAACCGGCACCGGGAGCGAATTCGAAGTGAACCAGAAACCCAGCATTTTGAAAAAGTCCGAACTTGACCTGCCTGTCTTTATCAGCGGCAAAGTGCGAGATACTTACCATCTGGGGGAGCAACTACTGATTGTCGCCACCGACCGTATCTCGGCTTTTGACGTGGTGCTTGATTGCGGTATCCCCAATAAGGGCAAAGTACTCAACCAACGATCAGCCTTCTGGTTCGAAAAGACTAAACACCTGATAAAGAACCACCTTATCGAAATGGTTACAGATAAATCAGACCTTAACCGGTATCTGGGGCAAGGTTTCATAACAAAATATCCCGCTTATCTTTCGGGTCGTTCCATGGTTGTCAAAAAGGCCGAACGCCTGTCCATCGAGTGCGTCGTCAGAGGGTATCTGGCGGGTTCGGGCTGGTCTGAATACAAAAAACAAGGCACTGTCTGCGGTATCAAACTACCCCCTGGATTAGTGGAAAGCCAGGAGATACCTCAGCCTATTTTTACGCCAACAACCAAAGCTGAAGCGGGCCATGATATGCCGATAACAATGGCGGAAGTCAGTAAAATGTTCGGTGATATTCTTGCAAATAAACTCAGAGCTACTTCGCTTTCGATCTACAACTATGCCAGGGACTACGCCAGAACGCGAGGTTTCATCATTGCCGATACCAAGATGGAATTCGGATTGGACCAAAGCGACCTGATACTCATTGACGAGCTGCTTACGCCAGATTCAAGCCGTTTCTGGGACATCGAGCGCTACAAGGCAGGCCAGCCGCAAGACAGCTTTGACAAGCAACCTGTGAGGGACTGGCTGGAAACCACCAGCTGGAACAAAGAAGCGCCAGCCCCCATGCTACCGGATGATGTCATCACCGGCACTGCCAAAAGATATGAGACGGCTTTTGAGAGATTAACGGGTAATAAACTGGTCTAAAGTGAATATACCTCAGCCTTCCAGCCACTCCTTGGTGGAAGGCAATTCAGCCGCTGTCCGTTCATCTACGCGCGTGGCTTTATCCATAGCTTTACCCAGTGCTTTAAACAGGGCTTCTGCCTTGTGATGATCGTTAGTGCCATAAATAGTGCGAGCATGCAGATTCAGGCGCGATTCGCTGGCAAAAGTTTCTAAAAAGTGTCGAATGAGGTCACTGGGGAAGCCCAGCATGTCATTTTCGGTAAAAGACAGGTCCAGCACGCTGTAACCCCTTCCGCTTATATCTACGGTTGCCATGGAAAGAGCATCATCCATCGGCACTGTGGCGTCAGCCATGCGCACAATGCCGCGGCGTTCTCCCAGCGCTTCCAGAAATGCCCGTCCCAAACATATTGCCACATCTTCTACCAGGTGATGGGCATCATCTCCCGTGGCGGAGACGCTTATATCGAAAGAGCCATGTCTGGCCAGTTGCGCCAGCAGGTGGTCGAACATGCGGATGCCGGTTACTGTTTCGTAACGACCGGTACCGTCTACGTTAAGTTTGAGGTTAACGCTGGTCTCTTTGGTTTCACGTTTTACGACAGCCGTACGATGTGCCATAGCTTTACCTCCCAATTTCTTTTAGCGCTTCGAGTAATATATTATCTTCTTCGGGTTTACCCACGCTGAAGCGTATGCAATTCTTAAGCCGTGGTTCAGCGTAATAGCGCACCAGTATGCCTCTGTCTTC
>CAZUXO010000231.1:0-4902 GCA_964624325.1 uncultured Dehalococcoidales bacterium | reverse complement strand
TGGTAAGGATGACATAGACGACTCTCTTGCCCTCTTTGGTCCAGCGGGCCACCGTGCCGGCGCAGCCGAACTCGGAGTCGTCGGGGTGGGGCATGATAACCAGCGCGTCGGCTTTAGAGGAGGTCAAGCAGTCGCCTTTTGAGTTAAGTTTTTGTACGCGAGGAGAGCCTGATACTCACGCTCAATCTTGCATGCTATGGATGCCCAGTCATATTCGACTGCTGATTGCCTGATGCATGCCTGATTCGTTTTTCCTGAGCGTAGCGCGGCAGCAAGCCCGCCGGCCAGATTTTCGGGGCTGTTATCATCCACCAGGCATCCGTTTACGCCGTCGAGTATTACCGCCGGAGCAATACCTACTCTGGTGGACACTACCGAAGTGCCGCAGGCCAGTGACTCCAGAATCACCAGGCAAAAACTCTCGTAATAGGACGCTACCACAGATACATCGGCGGCGCTGTAATATAATGGGAGTCTGGTTTGCGCCACTGTGCCCAGAAACTCCACGGAGCCTGCGATGCCGAGTTCGCGTATCATGGCTCTCAACCGCTCGACCTCCGACTGGCTGTGCTCGTCCCCGCCGATGACCAGCAGTTTTGCGTCCGTCTCCGCTCTCAAAATCCGTATCGCCCGTATCAGATTATCGATACCCTTGAGCGCCTCTATGCGCCCCACAAAAAGAATAATCTTGCCGTTTCCTAAGCCAAGGGCACGGCGCGCACCTAGCTTATCTTGCGGCTGGAACAGGCCGGTATTAACGCCGCAGGGAACAACGCTTATCTTGTCCGCCTGTGCCCCGTAGAGGCGCACAAGCTCGTTTTTTTCAGGAGCCGTTGCGGTTACGATGCGGCTGGAACCGTCCACCAGCTCTTTTTCGGCGACCAGCCTGACGGCTGACTCGGTTTCGCCAATGGGCAAGCGGTTCTTGATAGCCCCCAGCGTGTGGAACATGACGGCATGCGGAACGTTCCACTGGCCGGCGAAGCGCAGCCCCACGGAACCTGAAAGCCAGTAGTGGCTGTGCACCAGGTCATATCTGGCCCCATCGCCCTGTGAGAAGGCTTCCATATTTAAAATAAAATTAGGCAGGTGGCTGTACTGCGCCATCTTTCCCATGTCTTCTACTGGACCGGCCTGTATGTGGATGACGCGCACGTTCTCTGATGGACTGTCCACCTGGGCATCGCGCGGGTCGTGAGCGCGGGTGTAGATGTCCACTCGGTGCCCCAGCTTGCCCAATTCCCGCGAAAGCTCGCGCACGTAGACGTTCATGCCGCCCGTGTCGCGCGTGCCGAGTTGCCCCAGGGGACAGCTATGGATACTAAACATGGCGATACTTAAATTGGATGGCATAGATAATGAATTACCGGAGGTCGATGACGCAGCGGAAAAGCTTAACTTCACGTCCGCCCAGGCGCGATTTATAGACCTCGGATCCTTTCAAAAAATCGAATACCCTTTGGCGTTCTTCGATGGCATGCCTGATGCAGTACAGCTTGGAGACCAGCCCGACATTCATTTCAGCGTACTGCGATATATAACCGCTGTTATACAAATATAGTCTATCATCGTATTCAAAGTAAAGTACGGCCGCCACACGCGCCACGCCCACATCCAGGAAAGCCAGCCTGAGCAGACCGTAAACCGACATGGCGGCAGCCACTCTTTCGAAAAATGAGCGCATCTCGGCAGTCAAGAAGTTCGCCTTGTCGCGGCGGCTGTCCTCCATCATTTGAAAGAATGCGGAAAGTTCGGCTTCACTGACCTCTGAATCACGCAAGACGCGAAAGCGCACATCGGCCACTTTGTCGAGTTGGCGCATCTTGCGTTCGACATCACACCGCTGCTTGGGTTCCAGCGAGGCGAGGTAGTCTTCCCAGGTGGCCGGTAGCTCCATTTCGGATGAGACATCGATTTGTGAACAGGCAATAGGGTGACCGCGACGTTTCGCTTCTCCTATAACGTTATGTCCTGCTACCGATTCAGGCCTGAGCGTTTCCAGCACGAGAGATTTAACCCTTTGAGCGGCGAGATAATCCAGAATCGCGCGCGAGAAAGCCTCCTCTTTGCCTGGAGCAACTATGAAATCGAGGTAATCACATACGGAGTTATCGCCGATGAACGAGGCCACACCATCTTTGATCTTTAGAGGAGCTAAGCCGATAGCCTCATCACCCTCCCTTACCACCAGCATGAGCGGTTCGTAACCCGCGCCGAATACCTGCCACCAGGCATCCAGCCAGCCGGGCAAAACAAATACGCTTGGCCAGCGGAGGCTGTTGGCTCCAGGCTGAAAATACCTTCCCATGTTTTCCACTTTTTCTTGCGATACTGAGTAAGGCATGAAGTTGCACCCCTGACAATTCATATTATACTTAAGTCACTTCTACAGGACTAACGGAAGCAGCCTTGCAGCGATGCCGCCAATCAAAATGGCTGTCGCCAGATTCGTTCCGATAATTGCCCAGGAAGCCTTCCAGCCGAATTCCTTTGTCAAGGCGCCGATAGTGGCGAAACAGGGATATATTGTCCCCACCAAAGCCAGCACTACGAGTTGGACAGGTGTGAGCACAGCAGCTAAGTTCGCGCCGAATATAACGACTGCCATCAGGAGTATTAGCTCTTTTCTGGCAGCGCCGAATATAAGTAGTGTTCCCGCAATAACCGGTAACCCCAGCCACCCTACGGTCAAAAAAGATATGCTATTGTTCACCGGTTCGAGCCAGCCGAGGGCATACGCTCCCTGGACCGCCGCACTGGCAATTATATATATGGGGAAAACCATAATGATCAGTCCCTTAGCCCGTGCCCAGGTCTGTTTGGTCATAACAGAGAGGGAAGGCATCTTAAAGAAGTGCATTTCCATTATTAGTCCCGTCAATTCGCCGGGGACTGCCTTTACGGCCAGTTTGACCACAATAAACATGATGAGCAGATCGAACACATAAAGGGCCAAGGCCCACCAGACGCCCAGGAAAGCGGCTACCAGCCCGAGGATGATGATTGTTCTGGCAGCGCAAGGGGCAAAGGTAATGGCTAGGCCTGCCAGCAATCTCTCCCGTCTGGTAGTCATGATTCGTGTCGTATAGATAGCGGGGACATTGCAGCCGTAACCCAGAATTATGGGTATAACGGCTTTGCCGTGCAGCCCCATCTGATGCATCGCACTATCCAGCATAAAAGCCACCCGGGTCAGAATGCCTGAGTCTTCGAGTGCCGCTAACATCAGATAGAAGGGGACTACATAAGGGATGACCAGGGTAGCACCAGCTACAAACCCTCCGAAAACGCCGTTCCAAATAATACTCCAGAGTGTTCCACTTATTTGCGGGTTTACCGGTTCGAAGAAGCTGAGGGCATTAGACATCAGGCTCGATAAGAAATTTCCGACAGTGAATGTCCAGAGAAGCAAGCCGGCAATCACGACAAACGCCGTAAGGTAGCCAAACACTTTATGCGTCGCAAACCGGTCTATCCTGTCTGAAAATGCCGGCTTTACAGTTTCCTGTATCTGGACGTCGTGCGCAATTTGGCTGGCCATCAAGTGTCTCCCGGAAGCCACCACCACAAAGCTGGGCTGCTTATAGACATCTTCTATCTTTTTGGCCATAATCCTGGAGACGCGAACTGCATTTTCCGATTTCTGACTAACCAGTTCCGTAATATTGGTATCGCCCTCGAGTAACTTAATCGCTACCACTCTCGAAGGATATTCCAGATTGAGCCGTTCCGCCTCGATTAATCCGGTTAGTTCTTCGGCATAAGCTTCCAGGTCATTCCCGAATTTGATCTGATTCTTAACCGGCTCTGATTTACATTCGGCAACCTGGACTGCTCTTTCAATCAGATCCCGTATTCCTTTGCCCTTGGCAGCTACAGTCGGCATGACCGGAACACCCAGCAAAGCTTCGAGCTTTTTGTCATCTATTACTATTCCCTTGGCTCTGGCTACGTCCATCTGGTTAAGGCAAACGACCATAGGGACACCCATCTCCATTAGCTGAAGGGTGAAAAAAAGGTTCCGTTCCAACACCGCCGCGCCGATAACATTGATAATAACATCCGGCTTTTCATGGGCTATGTATTCCCTGGAAACCAATTCCTCCAGAGAGAAGGTGGACAAAGAATATATCCCTGGCAGATCGACGATCGTGACATCGTAACCATCGAGGTGCAACGTACCTTCAGCCCTTTCCACCGTTTTTCCCGGCCAGTTGCCTATGGTTTGTTGCGAACCGGTCAACTGGTTAAAAATTACACTCTTGCCGACGTTGGCGTTTCCGGCCAGGGCAATGGTCAGGCGTTTCCCGTCGCCGACACTTTTTTGTTTCTTTATGCCGGTTGTTGTATGACACGAACCCATATTAACCAATTTCATGACCTTCAAATTCATTAGCCAGTTTTTCCACGAAGACATTGCATACAATCTCATCCCCCAGCGCAAGTTTGGAACCTCTCACGGCTATTTCCATTGGCCCTTTTAGCGGAGCAATTCTACTGACTGTTATTTTAGTTCCGGGTGTCAAACCCATGTCCAGCAACCTCCGCAAAACCTTGTTGTCTCCCCTTATAAAGGCAATCGTGCCTTCCTGCTTCTCTTTTAGAGAGGACATCGAGACTACTTTGGCGTTTCTTTTGCCCACTTTTTCCAGGTCATCTCCGCCCCATTGCTGGCACTCAGCGCAACTGGAAAAACCGAGGTTGCAGGCAGGAATGACCTTCTCATCATCGGGGCATTTAGCCGGAGATTTCAGGGTCTGACAAAGAGCGCGTTCTGTTTCATCAGAAAGCGCGTGTTCCATGGCACAGTCTTCTTCTTGGCCTTTAGCATTGACGATATGATGCATATCGTGGACGACCCGGTCCCACAATCGGAGTATTGGCGCCATCTTCTATCCGCAT
>CAZUXO010000230.1:0-2820 GCA_964624325.1 uncultured Dehalococcoidales bacterium | reverse complement strand
GGTATATTTTGCCCGCGGCTTCGGCAGTTCGCTCGTGATAGCCTTCTTCGCACTCGTTGGTCTGATAATGGCCTATGTCATTCAGTCACTGCTTCTCAAGGGGAAGCCCATGCCGGCACTACCGCCAATTGCTGCCTTATCGCTGATTGCACTTTTATTGGTTATTTAGCCAGACCTGCAAACAAACGATTTCGATTGACCTCCTGACTGTTCATTCGTATCTTGCTAATTCCTGGCGTCATTGACTCCAGGCGCGTTTCTTGTTACTCGACTGTCAACCGTTAAACTGTTATTATTATTATGTAATGCTGTTTGAACTATGACCGAACTTTCCATATACATTCACATACCGTTTTGCCGCCGCCGTTGCGGTTACTGCTCGTTTGTCACCTACGCCCGGCGCGAGTCTGATATTCCGGCGTATGCTCAATCACTCATCGAGGAAACACGGCTGAGACGAGTCTCTGATGCCATGATAAAAAGCATATACTTCGGCGGGGGGACCCCCAGTCTCATGTCAACCAGCAATATCGAAGCGGTACTCGGAGCGATAAGAGAAAACCATGAAGTTGCAGCTGACGTCGAGATTACGCTCGAAGCCAATCCTTGCAAAGCTGACGGCGAATATTTGAGGGCCATTCGCTCGCTGGGTGTCAATCGGCTCAGCCTGGGAGTACAGAGCCTGGACGACACGGAATTGAATTTACTTGGCCGAATCCACACCTCGGTCGAAACGCGGGAGTCCCTGAGCCAGGCTAAACAGGCAGGTTTCACCAATATCAGTCTGGACTTCATCTACGGGATACCGGGGCGCAGTCTGGTATCGTGGCGTAATATGCTGGCCGAAATTGTTGCACTCGGAGCGCAGCATGTATCCCTCTACGGTCTGACTCTGGAGGAAAACACACCAATGCACCAACGCGTCAAACTCGCTGAAATATCCGCCCCTGACTCTGACGCCGCCGCTTCCGAGTACGAGTTGGCGGAAGAAATGCTTGAAACCGCAGGCTATCAACAATACGAGATATCCAACTGGGCAAAGCCTGGCTTCGAGAGCCGTCACAACCTGTCTTACTGGAAACGGACGCCATATTTGGGTTTGGGCGTTGCGGCGCACTCGTTTCTCGAGCACAAGCGTATCGCCAATACGCCAGACCTCGACGAATACCTTTCCTGTTTATCCAAGCTAAAACTTCCTTCTCAAACTGTCGAGGTCATCGACCAAGCTGGCGCCCTGTCCGAGGCCGTTATTCTCGGCCTGCGCCTGAACGTGGGAGTAGCAAATGATGACATCAAGGCCCAATTTGGTATAGACTTATACAGCCGTTTCGCGGTCGAGATTGCCGAACTTGTTTCACTCGGTTTGCTCGGACGCCTGGGCAACCGCATCTTCCTGACTCCGCGCGGGCGACTCTTGGGGAACGAAGTATTTATGCGCTTTTTGGCGTAACCTAAAGGAAACTAAATGGACCAGCGTCACATACGAAACTTTTGCATTATCGCACACATAGACCACGGGAAATCTACTCTTGCCGATCGCCTGATTGAGAGCACCGGAGCCATGCGCCGCGAGGAGATGAGCGCCCAGGTGATGGACAGCATGGAGCTGGAACGTGAGCGCGGCATCACTATCAAAGCCAAAGCCATCCGACTCAACTATAAAGCTGACGACGGCCAGACCTACCTGTTGAACCTTATTGACACACCGGGGCATGTGGATTTTTCCTACGAAGTTTCGCGCACACTGGCTGCCTGCGAGGGCGCCGTGCTGCTGGTGGACGTCACCCAGGGTATCCAGGCGCAGACGCTGGCCAACGTTTATTCCGCCATGGAGCACAACCTGGAAATTATCCCGGCACTCAACAAAATGGACCTGCCGGGTGCCGAGCCTGAGCGCGTTATGTCGGAAGTCAAGATGGTTTTGGGTTACACCGAAGCCGAGACCCTCAAAATATCCGGCAAGACCGGCCAAGGGGTGCCTGAACTGCTGGAAACTATCGTCAGCCGCATACCCTCACCCTCTGGCAATCCTGAAAGTCCTCTTCGCGCTCTGATATTCGACTCGCATTACGATCGCTATAAAGGCGTTATCGCCTACCTCAGAGTGTTTGACGGCAGTATACGAAAAGGCGACCACCTAAAGCTGATGACCACGAGTACCGAACTGGAAGTCCTGGAGGTAGGTTATTTCAATCCGCGCGAGTGCCCGGTGCCCGCCCTCTTTACCGGCGAAGTGGGTTACATTGCCACCGGACTCAAGCAGGTGAGTGAGGCTCCTGTCGGCGATACTCTTACCGCCGTAGAGAATCCCGCGACGGCTCCTCTGACCGGCTACCGCCCTGCCAAACCGATGGTCTTTGCCGGCATTTACCCTACGGAGGCCAATGACTACCAGGACCTGCGCGAGGCTATGGAGAAGCTCAAGCTCAACGATGCTTCGCTTACCTCAGAGATGGAGAACAGCCCCTTGCTGGGCCATGGCTTCCGCTGCGGTTTTCTGGGATTGCTCCACATGGACATCGTTTATGAAAGATTGGAGCGCGAGTTCGGCCTGAATCTGGTTGTCACCGCGCCCGGCGTGGAATACCTTATCACGAAAACCGGCGGGGAATTAATCACCGTCATCAATCCCGGCGAGCTGCCCGACCCGAGCCAGATCGTCAAAATGGAGGAACCGTGGGTCAAGGTGAGTATTATCACTCCTTCGAAGTTCATTGGCCCTATAATGGAATTGGAGCGCGACTCAGGCGGCACTCACAAGCATACCGAGTTCCTCGGTGCGGCCACGGGAAGCGAGGAGAACCAGCGGGTCAGGCTGGA
>CAZUXO010000229.1:0-5240 GCA_964624325.1 uncultured Dehalococcoidales bacterium | reverse complement strand
CGCCTTTTCCGAGTTGTTTCTCCTCTTGGTCCGAAATCTTTCTAATCCTACCAAATGCTTCTATAACATTCTTATAAGGTGTAAGACTTCCTAATTCTTTTTCGCGTCTTAATGCACGTTCCTTGTTTTTCTCCTTGTTTTTCACGTACCAGAGTAAATAATCAGTAACCCCGGTTAGCCCCTCAGCCCCTAAGGGAAGTGTCTTTCGCACTGTGATGGTGGCGCGCCAATTAGAGTTCCCGAAAACTTCATCGAGCAAACATTGAACTCGATGAATGTTTTCGTCTCCGATCTGTATGAAAAGGCTTACAGTGTCGGCCAGCAATTCTTTGCATAACAATAGACGATCACGCAAGTAAGAAAGGTAAGAATGCACTCCGAGCGTCCAAGTATCCCGATAGGCCTTGATCATTTCCGGCTCGCGGGTTAAATCTTCCTCTTTATCTTTCACATCGCGATGCCCTACTTCAGGTTGGAAATTGCTTGAGTATCTAAAGCCGAAAGGCGAATCCATATAAATCATCTGAACTTGACCCGCCAATGCTTCGCGTCTAGCTAGTGACGCCATTACAGAAAGTGAGTCACCTAAAATCATACGATTTGCCCAGTCCATAGGGTGCTTGTAGAACTGCACAGCGTCACCGTATTCTTGTTCAGGATCCGCAAACAGACTGCGCTGAATATCCTGACGCTTCAAAACGCGCAAGATTGCCTGGGTTGAGATACGCTCATGAAGATTCAGAGCTACTGGGTCTGCTACACACCATTGTTGTTCGCGCTTGCCCGCCCATTCCAACCAAGGTTCTTGGTTACGGAAAGCCTCTTCGAGACTAGCGACTTCTGCCGATTCCAGCTTTCGTCTGCCGGATTTCTCAATAAGCTTGAGAATATCGTCTGCTTTGGCGGTGGGGTCAAAGCGAAGGCTGGGGGTCAAGTGAGGATTGTAGGCGAATTTGACTTGCTTTTCTTTGACAATTTGACCGCGCGCTGCTAACCCGGCCGGTGGTATATTCAGCCGTGTGACATTTGTATGGCGATAGTCAACTATGTTGTCTACGCATAGGGGCTTGTTCCCTTTTGGCTTACCCATGAATCCTCCATGACACAGATATCGAGGCTGATTTACTTCAACTTCCATCGATAATTTGAAAGGATTGTTTTGTTCGGGTTGATTCTAAACCTTGTTACGATATCGTGCAAGAGACATATTATTAACATTTTTGACGAATAAATAACATCACAAAATTCCGTGGAAGGTCAGCGCCCACTATTGACAATTCCCTCGTTGTTAAATCTAAAACCGATAACCAATAGATAACGCTGCAAATAACGCAGACAACACCGGAAAGGTTTTTAGCCGTGAAGTAGGGGAATAAATATTATATTCAGTTCGCCGATTTGCGCCTGTTGCGGCCGGCTACGAGGCTCGGGTGGGTATTCCTAAACCGCTGCTAAATCCTATATTTTATTTAGTCTACGGGATTTCCTATGAGCAACGTAGCGGTATATCCAATTGAACCTTAATGTTCATAACGCTTGAAGCGAGCACCAGTTCACGCGTGATGGTTTTGTCATCCTGACTGGGGGTGGTATTGCCGGAAGGGTGGTTATGAACAAAAATAAGCGCGGTGGCGTGGTATTTGATGGCGGATTCTATCGCTTCGCGCGCAAAAACAGCACTGGCGTTGACCGTGCCGCGGAAAAGATCTTCCGTTTCGATCAATTCGTTCTGACTGTTGAGATACAAAACTTTGAATATTTCTTTTTTTAGACCACTCATGGAATAATATAGATAGTCCAAGACGGCTTTTTCTGAATTGAGTGAGTGTTTATCCAGCGCTTTTTGCTTAAGATATTCTCCGGATATTTCGCGCACGAATTTGATACCGAAGGAACTAACCGGCCCAATACCATTTATTTTTTCCAGATCCTCGGCCGGGGCTTCTAGAACGCCGCGAAGGTCTTTGAAATTCTTGATAGCTTCCTTTGCCGCCTCCTTGCAGTCTTTTCGCGGTTGGCCCAGAGTCAGCAAGATTTCAACTATTTCATAGTCATGAAAGCCGCTCAAACCGCTCTTCATGAATTTCTCACGCATACGTCGACGGTGGCCCTGACGGCTCTGAAGTGAGGTTTTCTCCCGCTTGTCTTTCATCACATCTAGACCACGATGACCTCGGTTTTGATTCCTTCAGCACCGATCAAGGCCGCTACACGGTGACGCAGGTCCTCATTGTACATGACGCGCACCTGACCCATCTTGAGTTTGAATATCTTGGTGCCATTGCTCACAGTAAGACTGACCTCGTCGTTGCCGGGGTAATCCTGTAAAATGGCCATCACCGCGTGAAGTTGAGCGATGTCTGCCTGGGTATCATCCGTCTGTTGCAAAATAACCGTAAGTCGCAGGCGTTCTGCCGTTTTTTCTTCTTTCACAACGGGCGGTTGTGAAGCTGCCCTGGCTGCAGGTTTTTCTCTTTTCTGGGGTTCCAAATCATACCTCCGCACACGTTCGCACACAATCTGCATCTGGTCAGCGCGCTCCCGCACCTTGCCCTCCACCAGCAGGATATTACCTTCCTGCCAGAGTTCCCTGGTCTGGGCGTAGATGCGCGCCCAAGCCATCACCTCGATACGCCCGTCAAGGTCTTCCAGCACCGCTGATACTGATGTCTGGCCATCCCGCGTCAGCATGGTGTGAAGGGAAGACACCATGCCTGCCACGCGCACCACCTGCCCTTCCATTTCGGCGTCAATCTGACCGCATAGCGTGGTATTATCCTGAGCAGCCTGGCCAATATAGGGGCTGAACGGATGCTCAGAAAGATACACACCGGTAAGCTCTTTTTCCCAGTCCAGTTTTTCTTTAGTGGTGGCAGTGGCGTCCACCATCTCCAAGCTGGGCGTGGGCACGTCAACCGCGGTTCCCCAAAGGTCGAACATGGTGGACTGCCCGCTGTCCTTGAGACGTTGCTGCTGCTGGGCCATATCGAGAAGTCTGTTTACATTAAAAAGCAGGGTGCCACGTTCCCCCAGAGAATCGAGCGCACCGGCTTTTATCAGGCTCTCCAGCACGCGGCGGTTGGCGGCTGCCATGCCGGCGCGCTTGCACAGGTCTTCAACCGACTTGTAGTCTCCCCCCTTTTTCCGCACCTCAATGATGGGTTCAATAGCGGAGAGCCCTACGTTTTTTATAGCACTAAGGCCGAAGCGTATGGCGGAACGACCATCAGCTGTTTTCTCGATGGCGAAATACGCCTGGCTCTTATTGATATCCGGGGGCAACACTTCAATCTTGAGCCGCCGCGACTCGCCGACCGATACCGCCACCTTTTCCGCATTACCCCAGTAAGCAATAAGAAGAGCCGTGATATATTCCTCCGTATAGTTGGCCTTGAGATAGGCCGTCTGGTAGGCAATGAGGGCATAGCTGGTGGCATGTGCCTTGTTGAAGGCGTAACCGGCAAAAGGCTCTATAAGCCCAAACACTTCTTCGGCCAACTCTGTGCTGAAGCCCTTTTTGAGAGCTCCCTTGATGAAGTTCTGGCGCTCCTTTTTCATGACCTCAGGTATTTTCTTACCCATAGCCTTGCGGAAGATATCCGCCTGACCAAGCGAATAACCACCAAAGGCGCGCGCAATAAAGAGCACCTGCTCCTGGTAAACAATGACCCCATACGTTTCCGTAAGAAATTCCTCAAGCGTGGGGTGTGGGTAACGGATAGGCTCCTCGCCATGCTTGGATCGGATGAAACGCGGAATCTGCTCCATGGGGCCCGGGCGGTAAAGCGCTACCATGGCGGAGATATCACTGAATACAGTAGGTTTAAGTTCTTTGATATACCGCCGCATGCCCGAACCTTCAAGCTGAAATACCCCGGTGGTATCTCCGGCAGCCAGCAGCGCAAAAGTTTTGGCGTCAGCCATGGGAATGTGGTGTAAATCGATATCCAGCCCGCGTGTAGAGCGGATTATCTCTTTAGCCCGCGCAAGGATTGTAAGATTGGCCAACCCTAGGAAGTCCATCTTGAGCAGTCCAATGTGGGCTATATCCTCCATGGGAAACTGAGTCATCACCAGTTCACCGCTCTCACCCTTGCCAAGTTTTTGCAACGGTGTGTAATTGGTCAGTGTTTCTTTGGAAATAACCACACCGGCGGCATGCGTGCTGGCATGACGTGAAACGCCCTCCACACGGCGGGCCATGTCTATCAGATGGCGAATAGTGGCATCCTCAGTGTAGATGTTCTTGAGCTCTGCGTTTTCTTCAAGCGCTCTGGCCAGCGTCATGCCAGGGGCGAAGGGCACCAGGCGCGTGACACGATCGACGTCGCCGTAGGGCATGCCCAAAGCGCGGCCAACGTCGCGCAGGGCGGCGCGCGCCCCAAGCGTTCCGAAGGTGATAATCTGGGCCACGTGATCGGGGCCATACTTGGTGGAAACATAGCTGATGACTTCATCACGACGGGTGTCTTCAAAATCGAGATCTATATCCGGCATCTCGCGCCGCTCGACGTTAAGAAAGCGCTCAAAAACGAGCGTGTGCTCCAGTGGGTCAACCTCGGTGATGCCCAGGCAGCGCAGGACTATACTCGAAGCAGCGCTGCCACGCACATTAAAAAGAATGTTTTTCTGGTGCACGAACCGTACGATATCCCATACAACCAGAAAATAGTTCGCAAACTGCGTCTTCTTAATGACGTCCAGTTCATATTCCAACCGTTCTTTCACTTCAGGGGTTGTCCGTGGATAATAGTGCGGTAAACCCTCATAACAAAGGTCAGTCAAATACTCTTCTGGTGTCTTGTCAGGTGGTCTCTCTATTTCGGGCAGGTGTAGTCGCCCGAACTCAAGTTCCAAATTGCATTTATCGGCGATTTTTTGCGTATTTTCCAGAGCTTCAGGCATATCGGCATAAAGCGACGCCATTTCTTCCCCAGATTTTAGGTAAAAGTAATCACCTGGCATCCGCATGCGTTTTTCTTCGTAAACAGTGGTGCCGGTGCCAACGCAAAGTAGGACATCGTGGGCAGAGGCATCATCTTGATTGACATAATGTACATCATTAGTCGCCACCAAAGGAATGTCCAATTCATGTGAAATGGAAACAAGCTCCTGATTTACACGCTCAAGTTCGGCTATGGGTTGCCGCTGAATCTCAAAATAAAAATCTTCAAAAGCCTGCTTGTACCAACGGGCGGCTTCGCGTGCATCTTGCAGTCGACCGGCTAGAATGAGACTCT
>CAZUXO010000228.1:0-3436 GCA_964624325.1 uncultured Dehalococcoidales bacterium | reverse complement strand
GTGGTGGTAGCCGTGATCATCGGCGTCCTGGTCGGTGTACTGGGGGGCAATGAAGCCGGATATACCGGTTTTGCCATTGGCTGGCGCACGTCTGTGGCTTTCCTGGTGGGAGCCCTGTGTTCCGGCGTTGCCGGTTTTGCCGGCATGTACATAGCGGTCAAATCCAACGTCCGCTGCGCCTCCGCGGCTCAGAAAAATCTGACCGAAGCGGTCACAGTGGCGCTGCGCGGCGGTGGCGTGGCCGGGTTCCTTATCACAGCGCTCAGCCTCATCGGCGTTACCGTTATCTTTTTTGCCTTCGGGGGATACAGCAAACCGGAAATCGCCCCTCACCTGATAGTGGGTTTCGGTTTCGGAGCCAGCTTCGTAGCCCTCTTTGCCCAGCTCGGCGGTGGTATTTATACCAAGGCCGCTGACGTAGGGGCCGACCTGGTAGGCAAGGTGGAATCCGGGATCCCTGAAGACGACCCGCGCAACCCCGCCGTTATCGCGGACCTGGTGGGTGACAACGTTGGCGACTGCGCCGGACGCGGCGCCGACCTTTTCGAATCCACGGCTGCTGAGAATATCGGCGCCATGATTCTGGGTATCGCGGCTTATCTGGTCACCAAGAATGTCGTTTGGATACTCTTTCCGCTGGTGGTTCGCGGTTTCGGCATGATCGCCAGCATGGTGGGATTGATGGTCGTTAAGGCCAAAGAGGGCGAAAACCCCATGAACGCTCTCAACCGCGGCTATTATGTGGCTCTTCTCCTTTCCGTGGTCGGCCTTTTCCTGAGCGTGAATTTTATGCTATACAAAGATTACAACGGTAAGGAGATGTGGCTCTTCGCTGCCGGGCTGGTTGGTATTGTCGCCAGCGTGATCGTGGTTTTTGTGACGCAGTATTACACTGAGTTCCGCTTCCGCCCTGTTAAAGAGATTGCAGAAGCTTCCAAGACCGGGCCTGCCACTAATATCATCGCGGGTCTGTCCGTGGGTTTTGAAACTACCTTCGCCACGGCTATCATCATCGGCGTGTCTCTGATGCTAGCCTACTGGTTTGGCACTTTAAGCGGCGTCCCAGGCGCGGGCGCTTTAGGTACTGCCGTGGCTACCATGGGCATGCTGATGACCTGTCCCTACATACTCACAATGGATACCTTCGGCCCCATCACCGACAACGCCAACGGTATTAATGAGATGGCGGGGGCTGGGCCCGAAGTACGCAAAATTACGGACCGTCTGGATGCGGTCGGGAATACCACCAAAGCGTTAACCAAGGGCTATGCTCTGGTTTCGGCCGGTCTGGCCGCCTTCCTGCTCTTCCAGGCTTACATCGATCGGGTCAACTTTTTGCGTCCGAATAACCTGCTAGCATCAGTAGATATGTCCAAGATTGAGGTTTTTGTTGGCGCGCTGCTGGCTGCTATGATTGTCTATTTGTTCAGCGGCATGGCGATAAAAGCCGTAGGCAAAACAGCAGGCAAAATTATCGAAGAAGTTCGCCGTCAGTTCAAGGCTGACCCTGAAATTCTTAACCCCAAAGACCCTGCTCATCCTCACAAGCCTGATTATGCCAAAGCTGTGGATATCACCGCACGCGCCGCCCTGCGTGAGATGATCGCCCCCGGGCTTCTCCCTGTCCTCGCTCCGGTCATCGTCGGTCTGGCGTTCAAATGGATGAACTACGATGCGCCCATGGTAGTGGCGGGTTTCCTGATGGTGGGAACAATCGGAGGCATCATGATGGCGTCGTTTATGAACAACGGCGGCGGGGCCTGGGACAATGCCAAAAAGATGATTGAAGACGGACAGCTCAAAGACGACAAGGGTAATGTTCTGGGCAAGAAAACCCCTGCCCATGCGGCAGCCGTGGTGGGCGATACCATCGGCGATCCTCTCAAGGATACGGCAGGGCCTTCCCTGCATGTCTTGATCAAACTCCTGGCCACCATCACCCTTGTATTAGTACCCCTGTTTATCAAGTAAGTGCTTCGCGATAGATACAGACGGGGTAGCCCATCGGCTATCCCGTCTCCGTTTTGCATAAGATTGAATTGGCATATTCTCAATATCCATATCGTTATGACAAATAGCCTCTGACGCAGACCTGTACTACACCAAATCATCAGCGTGCAACTCTGGCAAGACAATCACAAGTTGTGTTTGACGAGGTAAACTTGATAAGGCCGACTCGTTATTGTTTATATCCAGCGGTCGTTTCATGTAAAATATGTTCTGAGATGGAAAATAAAGACCTGGAGCTCCTGGAATTTCCGCGTATTAGAGATATTATGGCTGGCTATTGCTCCTTTTCTTTAAGCCATGAAGCCGCGCTCGCCCTGATGCCGTCCTCTGATTTTGAGGAAGTAAAGGCCAGGCTGGCCGAATCTTCAGAAGCCAGACTCCTGCTAGAAGCCGAACCCTCTATTGGCGTATCCGGCATCGAGGACGTCATGGGCGCAGCCAGAGCCGCCGGACGAGGCAAGATACTTGACTCAACCACTCTCAACGCCGTGCGCGTTACCCTGGAAGTGCTGAAAATGCTACGCGAGAAGGTTTCGCACCACGCAGAAGACCTGCCGCATCTGTGGGCCTATGCCTCGAACATTACGGCGCACACCACCCTTGAAAACGCCATCAGCCGCGCCGTTTCGCCTGACGGCGAGCTAGCGCCCAACGCCTCCGCCAAACTGGCCTCCATCCGTCATAGCCAGCGCTCGCGTCGCGCCGAACTGGTGGATAAATTGCAATCTTATATCACATCTGATGCTGGCCGCCGCTACATCCAGGAACCGATCGTTACCGAGCGCGAGGGGCGCTTCGTCATCGCCGTCAAGAGCGAATTCCGCGGCGAGGTCAAGGGCATCGTCCACGACGTTTCCAACAGCGGCGCCAGTCTTTTCGTCGAACCCTGGCAGACCATCGATCTGGGCAACGTCATCAAGGAACTCCAGATCGAGGAAATGCGGGAAATCGAACGAATACTCTCCGAGTTGAGTGCTTCCGTGGGAGATGCCTGCGAGAGCATAGTCACCGGAATCAAGGCCGCCGCCGCCATTGATTTTTCGCTGGCCAGGGCCCGCTTTGCGGGGCGCTTCAGAGCCACTGAGGCGCGAATTTACCGCCCCACTGACTCCGAACCACCATCCATGCACCTCGAAGCGGCGCGCCATCCTTTATTGGGCGATACCGCTGTCCCCATCGATCTCGACCTGGGTAAGGACTATTCCGTGCTGGTTATCACAGGCCCCAATACCGGCGGCAAAACGGTCGCCCTGAAGACCATCGGCTTGATGTGCGTCATGACCCAGGCCGGGCTGCCGATTCCCGCCGCGCCGGGCAGCCGCTTGCCAATTTTGGATGGCGTCTTTGCCGATATCGGTGATGAGCAGAGCATCCTGAAAACCCTCTCCACCTTCGGCTGGCACATGAGCAATATCAGCCGCATCCT
>CAZUXO010000227.1:0-4526 GCA_964624325.1 uncultured Dehalococcoidales bacterium | reverse complement strand
CTGAGAATCAATACCAGGAAATCAAAACTAGTTACGGAAACGTTTTCGAAGCCGGCATGGGAGCTGAGGCTATACTCAAACTTCTAAGTGCTATTGAACTCGAAGATGTGCGTAGTCAGTTGATTCAGGAAACACACTCCTCATCTGGTCAACGTCGTCGCAAGGCTGCGAAACAATTGCAGTTGGTGGAGGCTTTCCGTCGTTCGTCCAACAAACCTGCCTGGATGGTGATTACTGTTTTACCCGTATTGCCTCCCGACCTGCGCCCTATGGTGCAACTCGACGGTGGGCGTTTCGCTACCAGTGACCTGAACGATCTTTACCGCAGGGTTATCAATCGGAATAATCGCCTGAGGCATCTGATGGAGATCGGCGCTCCTGAAATTATAGTTAGAAATGAAAAGCGCATGCTGCAGGAAGCTGTAGACTCGCTTATCGACAATGGGCGACGTGGTCGCGCCGTATCTGTCAGCGGTGACCACAAGGCCAAATCGCTCTCCGACATGCTCCGTGGCAAGCAGGGGCGGTTTCGCCAGAATCTACTGGGAAAACGCGTTGATTACTCAGGGCGTTCCGTCATTGTGGTCGGCCCCAGTCTCAAATTACACCAGTGCGGACTGCCTCGACGCATGGCGCTCGAGCTTTTTAAACCGTTCGTAATGCACCGATTGGTGGTTGAAGGTCTGGCTTCCAATATCAAGAGTGCCCGCCGCTTGGTAGAGCGGGCCAAACCAGAGGTATACGACGTATTGGAAGAAGTGGTCAAAGAACGTCCAGTCCTGCTAAACCGCGCTCCTACATTGCATCGATTGAGCATCCAGGCTTTCGAACCTGTGCTTATCGATGGTAGCGCCATTCAGATACATCCGCTGGTGTGCACTGCTTTTAACTCTGACTTTGATGGCGACCAGATGGCTGTGCACGTGCCGCTATCCAAGGCCTCTATAAAGGAGGCGAGAGAGATGATGCTCTCCATTCGCAACATGTTGTTGCCCAGCTGCGGCGACCCTGTTGTTGCTCCCACGCTAGATATGGTGTTCGGGTGTTATTACCTGACAACCCTCAGGCCAAATGGAAAGGGCCAAGACATGCGCTTCGGTAGTTTTGAAGAGGCGAAGTTGGCTTACGAGCTGGACGTAGTGGACCTGCGCGCCGAGATAGATGTGCGAGACAGCGCCGGCAAGCGCATTCGCACCACTGCAGGGCGTATCATTTTCAATGATGTTATGCCTGACGGATTGGGCTATATCAATGCAAATATCGACAAGAGTGCCCTTAAGAGCCTCATTTCCCGTTGCTATAAAATGCTGGCCTCCGACGAGGGCATGGCTGAGATGCTGGATGGACTCAAGGAGTTGGGATTCAAATACGCCATGCGTTCAGGCATTAGTATCTCCATGAGCGATGTCGAGGTTCCTGCCGACAAACCAAAACTGCTGGCACACGCTGAAGATCGTGCGACATTGCTAGAAAGCCAACATTCCGATGGCCTTATCACCGACGACGAACGTTACAAGGGCACAGTCGATATTTGGATGCAAACTACCGATAGCATTAAGAAGGCTATAGAAAAATCTATGAACCGTCAGGGTTCGGTGTACATGATGGCTACTTCAGGTGCCAAGGGAAATATTTCGCAGATCACCCAGATGGCCGGCATGCGTGGTCTGATGACCAACCCTTCTGGTAAGATCATCGACTTTCCTATCAAGTCATCGCTGCGTGAGGGATTGAGTACACTGGAGTATTTTATTTCGACACATGGTGCCCGCAAAGGCTTGGCTGACACCGCTTTACGTACTTCTGGTTCGGGCTATCTGACACGTCGCTTGGTGGACGTTACACAGGATGTTATCGTGCGCGAAGCTGACTGCGGAGACACCATTGGCACCTGGATTGATGAACCCGTTGAAAAGGGGGTGCTGCCTATTTTTAGCGATCGCATCGTAGGACGATTGGCGGCCACTACTATAGCTGATCCACGTACTGGCGAGGTGATAGTAGACCGCGATGAAGAAATCGATGAGGTTAAAGCCGCTAAAATCATGGAATCCGGCATTAAGAGAGTACACGCACGAGCACCTTTGTCTTGCCAGTCACGCCAGGGTGTTTGCCAGAAGTGCTACGGCCGAGACCTTAGTCGTGGTCGTGGTATCGACATGTTTACCGCTGTTGGCATTATAGCCGCTCAGAGTATCGGTGAACCAGGAACCCAGCTCACTCTGCGTACTTTCCACACCGGAGGTGTGGTGGGTCTGGATATCACTTCCGGGTTGCCTCGTGTGGAGGAACTGTTCGAAGCCCGCCCACCCAAGGCTCAAGCCATTATATCCGAGATCGAAGGTGTGGCTGAGGTCATAGAGAACGAGGACGGGCGTTGGATAACCATTTCCAGTTCCGAGATGTTTAGCGACGAATATGCGATGCCAAAGGGCTGGAAGGCTCAAGTGAAGGACGGCGCTAGGGTGGATGTTGGTATGGTACTGGCTGCACCTAAGGCAGACAAAAAGGGAATTAGCGGAATCGTGGCTGAACCTATTACGGCGCGTGTTGCTGGTGAGGTACAGATTGAGACAGACAAACTAGTAATCCGTTACGAGGAGGCCGACGAACGTAAATACGTTGTTTCGGCAGCCACTCACATGCGCTTGGTGACAGGCGACTTAGTAAAAGCCGGACAGCAGCTCACCGACGGCTCTGTCAACCCTCAGGACATCCTTTCCGTTCTTGGCAAGGATGCCGTGCAGCGCTACCTGGTGGATGAGGTACAGAAAGTTTACTGTTCGCAGGGTGTGCATATTAACGACAAACACATAGAGGTTATTGTGCGGCAGATGCTTTCGAGAGTCCGCATAGATTCTACTGGAGATACTGATTTCATCCCACGTGAATTGGTGGATCGCTATCGTTTCGAGGAATTTAACGCCAAGGTTCTGGCCGAGGGCGGCGAACCTGCCACGGCGCAAACCGTGCTGATGGGCATCACCCGTGCCTCGCTCTCTACAGAGAGCTGGCTGGCGGCGGCCTCTTTCCAGGAGACTACCCGCGTGCTCACCGAAGCTGCCATACACGGCAAGGTTGACCGCCTGGTGGGTCTAAAGGAGAACGTTATCATCGGCAAGCTTATCCCGGCGCGTTGTCATGCCTGCTTGGAAGCCGATGAAGAGGCACATACCTTGGCGGCAAAAAGGGATCAATCCAAGAGAGAGAACGTGTTACCCCTTTTCATTACAGAACCCTCCGGTGACAGCGGTCATGCGGAGTCTATGGTCTCAACCCCAGGATAGATAGCAACGGGAAAATATAAGGGAAGCCGCTGCTGAAGCGGCTTCCCTTTTCTTATATAGCAGAAGAACATCTTCCGAGGCTTGATTCGATTAGGGTAACATAATGCAATAGGCCAGATCCGGATTTTAGGCGCGAAGGCTTCATCCTGCATTGCCAACATGGGGAAACTCATGTGTTATAATACCTCTGAATCAAAATTAGGGGAGCACACCATCGCACGTATAATTTCAGGAAAACCTCTGGCTGAAGATATTTCGCTTGACTCTAATTTGCGCCCGAAGAGCCTTGCCGAGTTTATCGGACAAGCCAAGATAAAAGAAAATCTGGGCATCGCCATCTCGGCGGCTAGAGCCCGTGGTGAAGCCTTGGATCATGTATTGCTTTACGGTCCACCCGGTTTGGGCAAAACCACTCTCGCCAATATCATTGCAGTCGAAATGGGCGTCAGCGTTCGTATAACCTCTGGTCCGGCTATTGAACGCAGTGGAGACCTGGCTGCCATTCTTACCAACTTGCACTCTCAGGACATATTATTTATTGATGAGATTCATCGTTTGGGTCGCAATGTTGAGGAAGTGCTATATCCAGCCATGGAAGAACGGGCACTTGATATTGTCATCGGGAAGGGACCGACCGCCAAGAGCCTGCGTCTCAAGTTGCCGTCGTTTACCCTTATCGGAGCTACTACCCGCTTCGCCCAGCTCAGCGCGCCCTTGCGAGATCGCTTCGGTTCGGTTTACCGCATGGATTATTATGACGTAGCATCTATGGAATCCATCGTAAAGCGCTCGGCACAGCTCCTCGGTGTTCACGCAGAGGTTGAGGGACTGCATGAGATCGCCTGCCGCGCACGTGGCACGCCGAGGGTAGGTAATCGCCTGCTTAAGCGCGTGCGAGACTACGCCCAGGTGAAAGCCGACGGCGTCATTACACGCGAGATTGCCCTAATCGCGCTGGGGCGGCTAGAAGTTGACCCTATTGGACTGGATGAGATAGACCATCGCCTGCTGCGCAGCATCATTGAGAAGTTCGGCGGGGGACCAGTGGGACTGGAGACCATTGCTGCCTCAATAAGTGAGGAAGCTGATACCATCATGGATGTCTACGAGCCATACCTTTTGCAGCTCGGGTTTCTCGACAGGACACCGCGGGGACGTATGGTGACGCCACTAGCCTATCAGCACCTCGGGATTCCCTATAGTAAAGACAAGAACGGCCAGTCCGGGCTGTGGTGATAC
>CAZUXO010000226.1:0-8989 GCA_964624325.1 uncultured Dehalococcoidales bacterium | reverse complement strand
TATTGTGTTGTTTCATGTGATTTAGTTTTTTTTTTCAGGCAGAAGACGGCATACGAGATCATAGCCGGTGACTGGAGTTCAGACGTGTGCTCTTCCGATCTCAGCCCAGCCACGGCCGCTGCCACGGCGCTCACCGGCGTGGTTACCGACCCCAGGGAGGTGCTCTGATGCTCAAGGGTAAAACCTTCAAGTTTGGCGATGACATATCCACCGACCTCATCGTGCCAGGCCATCTGGCCCATCTGCGCTCTAACCTGCCAGAGCTGGCCAATCATGTTCTGGAAGATGCTGACCCAACCTTCGCCGCACGCGTAAAACCGGGGGATTTCGTGGTGGGCGGTAACAATTTCGGGCTGGGATCGTCCCGCGAACACGCGCCTCTGGTAATCAAGATGGCAGGAGTAAGCGCTGTGCTGGCTAAAAGCGTGGCGCGCATATTCTTCCGCAATGCGATTAACCGAGGCTTGCCGGTACTCATCTGTGATACGGATAAGATTAACGACGGCGACGAGCTCGAAGTGGACATGACGACCGGCACCGTGCGCAATGTCAGCAATGGAGAAATACTCACATTCAAACCCATACCCAAGGCCATGTTGTCCATTCTGGACGAGGGCGGACTCATTCCCTATATTCAGAAACACGGAGATTTCAAAATAGAATAGTTAGTTTCCTCTCCCTTTGGGAGAAAATAATGGCCAATCTAACCAGGAGGATATATCCAATTTGAAAACTCATAACGTTACTCTCATTCCAGGAGACGGCATCGGACCAGAACTGACAGAGGCAACCCGACGCGTACTGGAGGCCACCGGGGTCAAATTTAACTGGGATATAGTGCATGCCGGCATTGACGTGATGGCAGAGTACGGCACCCCTCTACCCGCCCATGTCATTGAATCTATCCGCAAGAACAAGGTAGCCCTCAAAGGACCAATAACCACCCCAATAGGTTCTGGCTTCAGGAGCGTTAACGTAGCCTTGCGCAAAGAACTGGAGCTTTACACTTGCCTGCGCCCCTGCAAGAGCTATGTGGGTGCGCCTACGCTGTACCGCGATATCGACCTAGTCATCGTGCGCGAGAATATGGAAGATCTTTACGCCGGCATCGAGTTCGAAAAAGGCACCCCCAACAACGTCAATCTTATCTCTTTTCTGGGAGGCATGGGCGCCAAAATCCGCCAGGACTCAGGCATCAGCATCAAGCCCATTTCAGACTTCGGGAGCCGCCGCATCGTACGCTTCGCTTTCGAGTATGCCCGCGCTCATATGCGCAGGAAGGTAACAGCCGTCCACAAGGCCAACATCATGAAGTTTTCGGACGGTTTATTCCTCGCCGTAGCCCGCGACGTAGCCCAAGCCTACCCCGAGATCGAGTTCGAAGACCGTATCGTAGATAATATGACCATGCAGCTAGTAAAGAAACCCCAACAGTTTGACGTGCTAGTATGCCCCAACCTCTACGGCGACATACTTTCCGACTTGTGTGCCGGTCTAGTGGGGGGACTGGGCGTGGCTCCGGGTGCCAACATCGGCGATGGCATCGCATTGTTTGAACCCACCCACGGTAGCGCTCCCAAGTACAAGGGCATGAACAAGGCTAACCCTATGGCCATGATGTTGTCGGGTGTGCTCATGCTAAGATACATCAATGAAACCGCCTCTGCAGACAGAGTAGAGAGCGCTATTGCAGCCATAATCGCAGAAGGGAAAAACGTCACCTACGACCTCAAGCAGGAAGGGCAGGAAAGCAAGGCCGTGGGTACCTCGCAAGTGGCTGATGCCATCATCGAGAAGATGAAAAAGAAATAGCGGTGTTGTCCTTGCAAGTTCGGGGTATCAGGGCAGTCTTTTTCGTTTTTCCTCACCACTTGATGGCTATGACCAAAGAGAGGGGGTAATAAAACCTAACTCTCACCTCGCTCTTGTCCTTTACATCAAGGGAGAGAGTACTTTGTGTGGTGTCACAGGGAGAAACACATGAAAACAGCTAAAGTCACCATCATCGGAGCCGGAAATGTAGGCGCAAGTTTAGGCCAGCGCCTAATCGAGAAAAACTTTGCCGATGTCGTTCTGCTGGACATCGTCGATGGCTTGCCACAAGGCAAAGCGCTGGACATCCTAGAATCCGGCTCGGTGGTCGGTTTTACACACCGTATCAGTGGAAGTAACAAATATGAGGACACTGCCGACTCGGAAGTGGTGATAATAACCTCCGGTGCCACGCGTAAGCCTGGCATGACACGCGAGGACCTGCTCAAAATAAACACTGGCATCGTCTCAAGCGTGGTAAAAGAGGTGGTCAGGCACTCCCCAGAATGCGTTATCATTGTGGTAGCCAACCCGGTGGACGCCATGACATGGGTGGCATACAAAGCGAGTGAATTCCCCCGCAATAGAGTTTTGGGGCTTTCCGGGGTGCTGGACAGCTCGCGCCTGGCGGCATTTATCGCCCTAGAACTTAACGTTCCCGTCACCGATGTTTCCTGCTACGTACTTGGCGAACATGGGACCAACATGGTGGTATTCCCACGTCTGGCAAAAGTAAAAGGCAAGTCTATTACAGAATTGTTCCCTGAAGAAACCGTGGAACGACTGGTGCAGCGTGCCGTTAACGGTGGGGCTGAGATAGTCGGCTTACTCAAGACCGCCAGTGCCTTTTACGCTCCGTCCGCCGCTGCCGCCCGCATGGTAAGCGCTATTATGCAGGACAAAAAAGAGGTTTTGCCCTGCGCCTGCGTGCTTGACGGCGAGTATGGGCTTGAAAACGTTGTAATCGGCGTGCCAGTCAGGCTCGGCAAAGGTGGTATAAACAATGTGGTTGACCTCAAGCTTAGCGCTGAAGAACTCAAGACGTTGACTGCTTCCGCCGATGCAGTGAAGAAGCAAATCGAAAGTATTGCTTCCCTTTAGGACGACGTGGTGGCTGGAGGCGGTTCGCTAAAGGACTACAACCACGCTGAAAGGAGGCTGTGGCAGGACGCCTCGGCGATACTGTTTCAGATCGGCCTCAAACCAGGCGACACGCTGGCAGACCTTGGCTGTGGTGACGGTTACTTCTCCATACCGGCAGCAAGGATTGTCGGGGATTCAGGCAAAATTTATGCCATCGATATAAGCATAGAAGCCATTTCTGAATTAAAAACAGGCGCAAGCGCAGCGGGTCTCAACAATATCCAGACCGCTGTCGGAGCGGCCGAAAGCACCCTGCTTTGCCATAATTGCGCTGATGTCGTCCTGTTAGCGAACGTCCTGCATGATTTCGCAGACCCCATTGCCGCCCTCAAAAACGCGAGTTCCATGTTAAAGAGGGGTGGTGTATTGGCCAACCTTGATTGGAAAAAGGACAAGGGCCAGATCCACGGACCGCCATTCACCAGACGCTTTGACCAGGCTAAGGCAAGCAACCTTCTCCAACAGACAGGCTTTAAAGTTATGTCGAGTAAGCTTGCAGGTCCGTTCCATTATTTGCTCATCGCCGAGGTTGTCTGACCCCCGCAATTAGGGGAGACGATAAACCAATCCTCTGAGAGTCGGGGTAAAAGGATTTTGTTTTTGGGGTGTAGCCCTTTTTTATGTAACAATTTTGTGCCTTGAAATCTTTAATCATGGATGCTAGACTACAGCCGGAAATTGATTTTGGAGGTACCGGACGTGAGGTATATCAAGTTCAGGGTATGGGACAGACAAGAACGGAAGTGGGATACGCCTGCAGAAGAAGATGTCCATGTTGATGAGGATGGCAAGATTTGTGTTCCCTATTACGATAAAGAGGGAACATTTCTTTATTCAGTCGATGAAAGCAGCCGTCATTCAGTCATGGAATACACGGGTATCAAAGATAAACATGGCAAAAGGATTTATGAGGGAGATATCGTAAGAATAGATGGTTTGAAGACCAATCCGTTTATGGTTAAATTCGGACCGTTTAAGGACAGATCCGATGCCGGTTACTCAAAAATAGACAGCTATGGTTGGTATTATTCTTCGGATAAATTGGAGTTCAACTTACGCAATACCGAAGTCGGGGACACCAGTGTGGTAGAAATAATTGGGAATATACATCAAGGCTTGGTCAAGGAAGATGCATTGAATGCCGTTTGATTGTTTCATACTCTACCTTTAGGCCGCTGCAGTATTCCCACAGTTTTGGGTTATATCCCGTAAGGTGGCGTGTTTTTAACTTTCTCTCACTTTGAATACTACGGTGAAAAATCTTGGTTTCCAAATGCTTTTCTTTCGGTATAAAATACCGAATAACTCAATCTTTTCCCCTCGATTGACGGAAAGTATCTGGTGACGCCCCTTCTTTTTAAGGCCATACTGGAGACAGATGTGGCCGTTCCAAAAACATCGGGGAAGGAGTAGTACGTAATATCTTCTTTCGTGTATTCTCCCTGTTGACCCCTTACCATACCTCCCCTATACTTTCAATATATGCCTCCGTTTGAAATCACTTCAGACTTTCAGACTACCGGAGATCAGCCTCAGGCTGTCGATAAGCTGGTAGAGGGTTTGTGCGAAGGTTTTCCGCATCAGACGCTACTGGGAGTCACTGGAAGTGGTAAAACCTTCACCATAGCCAACGTCATCGCCCGTCTGGGCCGACCCGCGCTGGTTATGAGCCATAACAAGACGCTGGCCGCCCAGCTCTACGCGGAATTTAAGGAGTTCTTCCCCACCAACGCCGTAGAATACTTCGTCAGCTACTACGACTACTACCAACCGGAGGCCTATGTCCCCTCCAAAGACATGTACATCGAGAAGGACGCTGATATCAATGAGGAGATAGACAAGCTGCGCCATGCTGCCACTAAAGCCCTGCTCGAGCGGCGGGATGTGATTATCGTGGCATCTGTATCATGCATCTACGGTCTGGGAGAGCCAGAGGAATATCGCAGCTTCGTGCTGTCGCTGGAACGCGGAAAAGATTATCTAAGACGCGATGTACTCAAGCGACTGGTAGATATGCAATACGAGCGCAACGACATGGAGTTCACCCGGGGCAAGTTCCGCGTGCGCGGCGACACTCTCGAGATACAGCCGGCTTACGAGGAGTTGGGGTTGCGTTTCGAGTTCTTCGGCGACACCATCGAGCGCATCGCCAGTTTAGACCCACTTACCGGCGAGATATTGTCCGAGTTGGACAGTGTAGACATCTTTCCCGCAAAACACTTCGTCACCTCGCACGATAAATTGCAGCGCGCTATCGAGACCATCAAAGAGGAACTCGGAGAGCGCCTGGTCGTATTCAAAGAGCAGGGTAAGTTGCTGGAGGCAGCCAGGCTGGAAGCGCGCACTAACTATGACCTCGAGATGTTGCAAGAAACGGGTTTCTGCTCCGGTGTAGAAAATTACTCGCGCCATCTGGCAGGACGCACTCAGGGCAGCGCGCCATGGACGCTACTAGACTACTTCCCTAAAGATTTCATCACCATCATCGACGAGTCACACATGAGCATCCCGCAAATCCGAGGCATGTACCGCGGTGACTCTGCACGCAAGCAGACGCTGGTGGACTTCGGCTTCCGCCTTCCTTCAGCGATGGACAACCGCCCTCTAAACTTCGAGGAGTTCAACCAGCGCATGAACCAGGTCGTCTATGTTTCAGCCACACCTGCAGACTACGAGATGAAGGTAAGCCGGCAAGTAGTTGAGCAACTGGTGCGCCCGACGGGATTGCTTGAGCCAACGTTAGAGATCAAGCCCACCAAAGGACAGATTGACGACCTTTTTGATCAAATCAGGAAGCGCACGGAAGTCGGGCAACGCTGTCTGGTGACTACCCTCACTAAAAAGCTGGCCGAGAAGTTGGCCGACTATCTGGTGGAAATGGGGGTCAAAACCCATTACCTGCATTCCGAAATGGATACCTTCGAACGTGTGGAGGTTTTGCGCGACCTGCGCCTGGGTGTTTATGACGTAATTGTGGGAATCAACCTGCTGCGCGAAGGGCTTGATCTTCCGGAAGTGAGTCTGGTGGCCATACTTGACGCTGATAAAGAGGGCTACTTGCGCTCGGTACAGGCGCTGATACAGACCATGGGCCGCGCCGCAAGACACATCGACGGCCACGTCATCATGTATGCTGATGTCGTCACTGGCAGCATGCAACGTGCCATGGAAGAAATCAAACGCCGCCGCGCTATCCAGGAGGATTACAACCATGAACACGGCATAACACCTCAGGGTATCAAGAAAGCAATCAAGGACATTACGGAGAGAGTGAGAGCCGCTGCTGGTGTGACTGAAGAACACGCCGAATATGCCATTGGAAACATGGCGCGCGAGGATAAGGCCCGGCTGATTGATGAACTTGAGAAGCAGATGAAAAAAAGCGCCAAGAACCTCAACTTCGAGCGGGCAGCCTTGCTACGTGACCGAATAGTTGAATTGCGGCGTGATCTCATAACGGATGGTTTGCCCCAAAAATAACAGGAGAAAAATCATGCAGGCATCAGAAGGTAAAATCGGAAGAGTCTTCATCCTGCGACTGGAAGATGGAGACGTAGTGCCAGACTGTATCGAGGCTTTTGCCAGTGAGAAAGAAATCAAAATGGCGGGAGTGACCCTCATCGGGGGGATAGGCGACGGGCAGATAGTGGTGGGCCCACGCTACTCCAACGCCATACCTCCAGACCCCATGCTGGTACCGCTGGAGGGAGTGCACGAGGTGGTGGGTCTTGGTCTGATAGTTCCCAACTCTAAACGAGTGCCGAAACTGCACATACACGCCGCTCTCGGCCGTTCGGGGCAGACCAAGACAGGTTGTCTCAGGCTGGGCGTAAAAACATGGCTGGTAGGTGAGGTGATCATCTACGAAATTTTAAGCGCTAACGCGACGCGCCTGCCGGACAAGAACACCGGGTTTGAGCTTTTGCAGGTCAAGCCAACTATATCAAAAAGGGTACTACAAAATTATGCGGACCAATCTTAAAGGACCTCATTTCTCTTCCCGTGGCTGGATACAAAGCCGTGCATAAGGTTCATTGACATGACCGAAGAATATACCGAATCCAAACAGGAGCGCCGCGAAAAACGTCGAGCTGCCAAGGAGTCCAAAATGGCCAAGCACGGCAAGGGGATTGCCTTAATCTACCGCGATGCCATCTTAAAACGTCTCGGGCTCGGCAAGCCTGGTAAATAGGTTTAGTCCTGACGATCGTTTATACCAACTTGCTAATTTCCACACGAATCTGTATACTGCCGGAAAATGTCATCGAATCCGACTATTTAAAAAGGAGATCGTAATGACCGTCAAAATTGTAACCGACAGCACCTCTGACATCCCCGCCAAGCTAGCTAAAGAACTGGATATTACTGTCGTCCCGCAAATCCTTGTATTCGGCGAGAAAACCTATCGCGACCGCATAGACATCACCATAGATGATTTCTACAAGAAGCTGCTTAATGAACCCACATATCCTCACACGTCTCAGCCATCGCCCCAGGACTTTGTCGACATCTTTACCAGCCTTTCCAAGCAAAAGCCGGATGGAATTTTATCTATCCTGATCTCCACAAAACTATCTGGCACAATCAACTCCGCTGAACAGGCCAAGAAGATTGTCAAAGGCGATTGCCCAATAGAGATTATCGACTCGCAAAATGTGGCTTCGGCTATCGGCATCATCGTTATCGCCGCGGCAAGACTGGCCAAAGCAGGTAAAAGCATGAACGAAATCTCCGATGCCGTTAAGAAAATGATACCCAACGTCAAGTTGCTCATCCTTTTCGACACACTGGAATTTCTTCTCAAGGGCGGCCGCATCGGCAAGGTGAAATCGCTGCTTGGTTCTATACTCAACGTCAAACCCATGGTCACCGTCAAAAATGGAGAACTGGTCCCGATGGGCCAGGTGCGCAGCCGTTCCAAGGGTAAGGAAAAACTGCTCGACTCTGTCAGGAACATTAAAGACATAGAGGATATCGCCATTATCTACAGCACCACGCCGGATGAAGCCAATGAGCTGGCCGATAGCATTACCGGTTTCCCGCGTGAGAAGATTTATGTCGTGCAGGTTGGTCCTGTGCTGGCGGCCCATGCAGGGCCGGGCGTGCTGGGAATCGGCGTCAGGACAAAAAGCTAACCCGCCAATTTCCAGAGTATTACCTGGTATTAAAAAGGCCCTCGATTTTCATCGAGGGCCTTTTTTGATTATCACTCAATCTACAGAAAGCTAGATCTCCGAACCGTCTTTGGGGACTTCAGCCCCACCATCCAACCCGGACTCCATCTCCTCCTTGAGCTTATCATAGAGTCTGGCGGCGCGCGGATAGCCTATGCCTAACTTACGCTGGAGATATGATGCAGAGAGCTGGTCATGCTCGCCCGCCAGTTGCCTTACAGAGTCCATGAGGGGATCTAACGGCTGGCTTTCTTTCTTCACCAGGGCAGGAGCGGCGGCTATTTCAGTCACATTCAACGGCGCTACGTCCTGCTTCTTCTGACTGTTCCAAAAATAAACAAGGCGCTCCACCTCGGGATCGGAAACATAACAGCCCTGGAGTCTCTTAGGCTTGGCGGCATCTGTGGGAGCATAGAGCATATCGCCGCGCCCTAACAGCTTTTCGGCACCCACCATATCCAGGATAGTGCGCGAATCCACCTGCGAGGTCACCGCGAAACTGATACGGGTGGGGAAGTTGGCCTTAATAAGGCCGGTTATGACATCCACCGAGGGACGCTGCGTGGCCACTACCAGGTGGATGCCCACAGCGCGCGCCAACTGGGCCAGGCGACACAAGATATGCTCTACTTCATCGAAACCGGCCATCATAAGATCGGCCAGTTCGTCTATTACAAGGACGAGATAAGGCATCTTGTCGGCGCCCGTCTTGCCCTTGTTGTACCCGTCGATGTTGCGTGCCCCGGCCGTAGCCAGTTTCTTGTAGCGATTGTCCATTTCCATGTTGAGCCAGCGCATGGTGTTAAGCGCCTTGTCAGTGTCGACAATGACCGGTGTCGCCAGATGCGGCAGACTGTTGA
>CAZUXO010000225.1:0-5607 GCA_964624325.1 uncultured Dehalococcoidales bacterium | reverse complement strand
ATCAATCAGAAGGGTGGCGACCTTATCTGCATCTACGTGGCCGTTGGCCAGAAGGCTTCCAAAGTGGCCCAGGTGGTGGGCAAGCTGACCGAGATGGGAGCCATGGAGCATACCGTGGTGGTGGCCGCCAACGCCTCAGACTCAGTTGCTCTCCAGTATCTCGCCCCTTACGCAGGATGTGCTATCGGCGAAGAGTTTATGGAGTCCGGCAAAGACGCGCTGGTCGTCTATGACGACCTTTCCAAGCATGGTTGGGCCTATCGCCAGCTGTCGCTGCTGCTCAGACGTCCTCCCGGGCGCGAAGCCTACCCCGGTGATGTCTTCTACCTGCACTCCAGGTTGCTCGAAAGGGCCGCCAGACTTGATAAGGAGCACGGTGGTGGTTCGCTTACGGCTCTGCCAATCATCGAGACTCAGGCCGGAGATGTCTCTGCCTATATCCCCACTAACGTCATTTCGATTACGGACGGACAGCTCTACCTGGAGAGCGACCTGTTTAACGCCGGTATCCGCCCGGCTCTCAACGCCGGCACCTCGGTGTCGCGCGTAGGTTCTGCCGCCCAGACCAAGGCCATGAAGAAGGTAGCCGGAAAGCTAAAGCTGGCCATGGCCCAGTACCGCGAACTGGCAGCCTTCGCCCAGTTCGGCACGGCTGAACTGGATAAGTCCACCCGCGCCCAGATAGACCGCGGTCGGCGCATCACCGAAATCCTCAAGCAGCCGCAATACGAACCCATGCCGGTCGAGCGTCAGGTTATGATGCTCTATGCGGCCATCAGCGGCTTCATCGATGAGGTTCCCACCGAGAAAGTGATTGCATTCGAAAAAGGCTTCCACCAGTTCATGGCGTTGCAGCATCCGGACATCGGCGAGACCATCGCCAAAACCAAGGTTCTTGACGATGCCACCGAAGAGAAGCTCAAAGCGGCTGTTGCCGAGTACAAGAAAAGCTTTTAAGGCAGAAGGAATAGACATTGGCTAATATTCGTCTGATAAGGCGGCGCATCAAGGGCGTTCAGAGCACGGCCAAGATCACCAAGGCCATGGAGATGATCGCCGCGTCCAAGATGCGCAAGGCGCAGGAGCGCGGCCTGGCTGGGCGGGCTTACACCCAGAAGATTACTCAGGTGATCTCCACGCTCGCCGCCGTGCCGCAGGATACAACGCCCCATCCTCTGCTTGAGTTGCGTCCTGTCAAACATATTGCACTGGTGCACATCTCCCCCGACCGCGGTCTTTCCGGCGGGCTGGTATCCAATCTCAACCGCAAAGCGGCAGGTTTCATAACCGAGCAAACCGTGGCTGCTTCCGTCATAACGGTCGGTCGCAAGGGAACCGAGTTCATGCGTCGCACCTCGCAGAATATTGTGGCCGAATTCGTCCACCTGGGTGATAAGCCCAGTCTGATTGATACTTTGCCTATTTCGCGCATAATTATCGATGATTTCATCGCCGGGAAAGTGGATGCCGTTTACATCAACTACGCTCGCTTCGTCAACACCATGGTGCAGGCGCCCACGGTTATTAAAATACTGCCGGTTACACCCGCTGCGGTTGAGCCGG
Source organism: uncultured Dehalococcoidales bacterium (assembly GCA_964624325.1). GTDB lineage: Bacteria > Chloroflexota > Dehalococcoidia > Dehalococcoidales > UBA1222 > SURF-27. Next base: position 4,044 of record CAZUXO010000225.1, on the reverse strand, counting down.
GTAAAAACAATCCGGATTATATCTATGAGCCCAATTCGGCCGAGGTATTGAATGCTCTGCTGCCGCGTTTTGTCGAGATGGGCGTTTACCACGCTGTGCTGGAGGCTATCGCCAGCGAGCAATCAGCCCGCATGATAGCCATGCGCAACGCTACTGAAAATGCCAATGAACTTATTCAGGATTTGACACTGGTTTACAATAAAGCTCGTCAGGAGTCTATTACCACGGAGCTGCTGGATATCATCGGCGGTGCGGCGGCTCTAACTTAGGAGGATTTTGTGGCCAAAGGGAAAGTGATTCAGGTTATTGGTTCGGTTGTTGACATAGAGTTTCCGTCAGATGCTCTGCCGGCTCTCTTCAACGCCATCGAGATCTTAAAAGAAGACGGCATCAAGCTGGTGTTGGAAGTTCAGGCCCACGTGGGCAACAACCGGGTGAGATGCCTTTCTTTCGTGCCTACTGACGGCCTGGCGCGTGGCGTGGAAGCTGTAGACACCGGAGATCCCATCAAGGTACCGGTTGGCGCAGCTTCGCTCGGGCGTATCTTCAACGTTCTGGGCGAACCGCTGGATAATGTTGGCGAGGTCAAAGCCACCGAACGCTGGTCCATCCACCGCGCTGCCCCAGGCTTTTCGGAGCAGGAGACCACCACCAAAGTGCTTGAAACTGGTATCAAGGTCATCGACCTGATCTCCCCCTTCGCGCGCGGCGGCAAGATTGGCTGCTTCGGCGGAGCTGGCGTGGGCAAGACGGTGGTAATCCAGGAGCTCATCCGCTCCATAGCCTCCGAGCACTCCGGTTATTCCGTATTCGCCGGGGTCGGCGAACGTTCCCGCGAAGGAAACGACCTCTGGCACGAAATGAAAAACTCCGGCGTCATCGACAAGATGGCCCTGGTATTCGGCCAGATGAACGAGTTACCCGCCGTGCGCCTGCGCATCGCCCTCACCGGCCTCACTATGGCCGAGTACTTCCGCGATAGCGAGCACCGCGATGTGCTGCTATTTATAGACAATATCTACCGCTATACTCTGGCCGGCATGGAAGTGTCCGCCCTGCTGGGGCGCATGCCTTCTGCCGTAGGTTATCAGCCGACACTGGCCACCGAAATGGGTGCCCTGCAAGAGCGCATCACCTCTACCAGCAAGGGTTCCATCACATCCTTCCAGGCCATTTACGTGCCTGCGGACGACTACACCGACCCTGGCGTGGTAGCCACGTTCGCCCACCTGGACGCCGTGATCTCCCTTGAACGATCGCTGGCTGATCAGGCGCTTTACCCCGCCGTTGACCCGCTATCGTCTAACTCACGCATTCTCGACCCCAAGGTGGTAGGCGATGAGCATTACCATGTCGCGCGCGAAGTGCAGAGGGTGCTTCAGCGCTACAAGGACCTGCAGGACGTCATCTCCATCCTGGGTATCGAAGAGCTTTCTGAAGAAGACAAGATCACCGTGGCACGCGCCCGCAAGATCCAGCGCTTCCTCACCCAGCCCTTCTTCGTGTCGGAGGTTTTCACTGGTCGCCCCGGCAAATACGTCAAAGTGTCCGATACCGTGCGCGGTTTCAAGGAGATCCTGGAGGGCAAGTACGACCAGTACCCGGAGCAGGCCTTCTACATGGTCGGCGTTATCGAAGAGGTAGCCGAGCAGGCCAAGAAGCTTTAAAATAGGGATAATATGGCAAAACTCAGACTGGATATAGTCACGGCGGAGCGCATGGTCTACTCGGAAGACGTAGACGAGGTTATCGCCCCTGGCGTTGAAGGCCAACTGGGCATCCTGCCGCACCATTCGCCGCCAATGACCATGCTTTCACCGGTAGAGTTGGTAGTGAAGCAGGATGGCACGGAGGTCATTCTGGCTGTCTCCGGTGGTTTCATGGAAGTGCGACCGGACCGCGTCATCGTTCTGGCCGACACAGCCGAGAGGGCGGATGAAATTGACCTGTCCCGTGCGGAAGAAGCACGCAAGCGCGCCGAAGTTGCCAAAGCCGAAGCTCCAGCCGGTGCCGAAGCCGCGCTGGCTGCCGAAGCCGCACTTCAGCGCGCGCTGACCCGTCTCAAAATAGCCCGGCGGCGCCGCGAACGGCCTGTCTAGCACTCAAACCCGGTATAGCGAAAGAGGGGAGCCAAAAGCTCCCCTCTTTTTATTACGCTCGATCAAGTTGTTTATGATGATATAATACTGGCAGCTTTGAATTTAAGAAAGCGGAGGCAAGATAGTTGAAACAATACGAATGCGTCCAGGTCAATCACCACAAAAAAGTAGCGCCTACGGTCGAAGAATACGCGCAGAAGGGTTGGTGCCTTCATACCTATCAGGTAGCCGGAGAGTCGGGTGCTGTAAACCACTACTTGTTGTTTGAAAAAGGTAACTGACAAATCACATTCATTATAACGGGGATGGCAACCAGTCGCATACGCTTTTTTAGGGCCGGGACAACGTCGTTCTGCTAGCGTTTGAACAGGAACGATACAACCAGGTGACCGCCTATTCGTGTCAGATTATGCGATATAATCTCTCCACCACCGCCGCCGGGTAAATTACTCAACCCTTTGGATGCGCCCTGGACAATCTTGTTCAAACCAATTGCCATAGTCTGGCTAAGTTGGTCTGCTGTTGAGTCTTCCATATCAGGCTTAATATCGATAGTCTGGACTATGAAACCGTATTCAGCCACTTTGGTATCTCCTTATTTTGACTTGTATCAGCATGATAACATAACATATTCTTGTGTCAAACGACTGAAGACCTGTTGGCGCGGGTAGACGATGGCGGTGACACGATTATTGAGCCAGACAGCAAGAGATTAGCCGAGTGGGAAAGATACGAAAACTGACCAGGGGATTGGTTCCCGGCATCGCGGGAGCTGTGCTAGGGGTAGTCATGAGTGTCATGCAGATGGAGCAGCTGGCACCGGTTCATTTCGATGTCGATATCATGCGCTTTCAAAACTTTGCTCTCTATATGGGTCTGGTGGTGGGAGTGCTCTTTGCGTTGATTGCTTGCTCTATCTTTTTGGCCTTATTGATGCGCTTTCAGTATCCAGCCTCATCAAAGCTGGGAGCCTGGCTTGGAGCCGCCGCCGGTGCTCTCATATGTTTTTCTACCAATCTTATCTTGAACGCTTTTGCGTCATCGTTTTACTTTGTGCATAGCGACGCGAAAAGCTTCATATTCGTCAGTCTGTTTACTGCAATTGTGGGTGGTGTTTTCGGCTTGGTGGTGGGGTTTTTTGTCACAGAAATCGGAGCGCGTAATCTGCACATCCGATGATAATATTTTAGATTAGGACAGGAGTGGGGGGCAAAGGCTATCCGTCCAGAAGCTAGCTTAGCAGGCCCTCTATGGGTTCAATCGTCATCTTTTTGGCCTTGAGGTCAATGCACTTTACCACGTCTTTGGTAGCCGGGATAAGGATATCTTTGCCTTCTCCCTTCACCACATATACGTCGTTACCGCAGTTCAATATAGCTGTCACTTTACCGAGGACTACCCCCTCTTGGGTTTGCACTTCCATGCCGATGATGTCGAATTGATAGTATTGCCCATCGGGAAGTTCGCGCAGCTCGCTCGCTGTTATATCCAGTGTCTTGCCGCGCAGTTCGGCGGCTGCCTCCGGTGTATCGGTGCCGGCAATAGTGATTATAACCCCGTCCTTACGCCAGTTCGAACTTTGGATGGTCCGGGGGTTGCCCTCGATGAATACCACTTTTCCTGCCTCGAAGCGATCGGGGAAATCGGTCAGAGGTCTCACCCTGAAAGCTCCCTTTAGGCCCCATGCTCCCAAGGCCTCTCCGATGGTGATGTATTCGTTCTGTTTGTCTGGCGGGTTTTTGTCACTGCTTGTTTTTGGCATTTTGTTCCTTAAAACACAAAACACCCCAACTGCTCAAAAGGAGTTGAGCTTAATGGGGTGTTCCGAATGGTTGTTCAGTTTTTAGATAATCTCGAGACTGGCCTTGGTTCCAGCCTTGGCTGCTTTTACACGGATGAGAGTGCGGATAGCCTGTGCTATGCGGCCCTGCTTACCTATGATACG
>CAZUXO010000224.1:0-3140 GCA_964624325.1 uncultured Dehalococcoidales bacterium | reverse complement strand
GCTTCAATAATCGGGGTAAATTCAGGATACATTACGAAGGCGAAGGTGCTTTTCTTGGGGTCTCGCATGGTGGCTATAACCGCGTCGTATTCCTGGATCGTACCTTCCGAGGTTTTCTTGGTGAGCGAACCAAGATCGATGTATCCATGCCAGTCCGAAGGCAGTTCCAGGAGCCTGAGAGTATGTCCGGTAGGAGCCGTATCAAAGACCACTACCTGATAAGGTCCTGGTACAAGATAGGCCATGAAGCGCTCGAAAGCCGCCATCTCTTCGGCGCATGGAGAATTGAGATCTTCCTCCACGGAGGCTTTAACTTCATCCCCCATGTCTTTTATGGCTTCGAGGATCCGCTGGCGGTATTCTTCCAGCGCTTTTTTCTGGTCGATACGCGCGGCATACAGGTTGGGTTCTCCCTTGATAGCTGCGGGTTCATGCCCGACCTTTTGGCCGTAAATGGCTTCGAGATGCGATGCCGGGTCCGTGGTCAGGATGAGCGTCTTGAAGCCTTTTTCTGCCATGTGCAGAGCGGTCATGCAGGCAACTGTGCTTTTACCCACCCCTCCCTTGCCCGTGATGAAAACATATCTGGTCTTTTCCCCTTTGCTGGGGGTGAGCAAAGAGTATATCTTTTCGCGGTTGTATGCCAGGGAGATGCCGGAAGATTTATGAGTTGAAGCATCTTCAAACTGAAAAGTTTGATTGGTATCTTCAAAAAGGTACTTTCCCACCATTTCCAACCGTTTGAAACCGTTAAGTTCGGATGCCATCAATGGGAAGCGGACTTTCTCAACACCTTTGAATTCATCCTCTATAATCGCCATATGATGTTCTTGTTCGGCCAGTTTCTTTTTGAAGAACGTATCCGTGCAGGCTTCCGCGGGGAACAGGCCGTTTATGATTAACAAGTTGATCTTGATACCCAGGTCACCCAGTTCCTGCTGGCTGCGTTTGGTCACCAGTATGGAAAGATTCTCAGCTTTAAGAACAAAAACAAAAGATGTTTTCCTGCTGTCCTGCAGGTACGAAATGGCTTTCTCGTATTTTAACTTGGAGCCCTGCAGTGAGGCGCTGGGGCCGATGCAGGTAGAACCTCCTTTGGAAATTTCCTTTGTCCAGCCGCTGGGAAGTTCTAAAAGGCGGATGGTATGCCCGGTCGGCGCTGTGTCGAAAATGACTACGTCGTACTGCGGGTCGTCCATGAACTCTATGAATTTATCGAAAGCTGCCACTTCTTCGACGCAGGGACTCTTCATTTGTTCCATGATGACTTTGAGCTGTTTTTCATCGAGAATATCGCGTACGGGAGCAATAGCCCTTTCGCGGTATTCTTCCGAAGCGATATCGGGGTTTATTTCTATTGCCCACAGATTGGGGACTTTATCGATAGGTGTAACTTTATGGCCAATGATTTGCCCGAAGATGTCGCTCAAGTTGGGGGCCGGATCGGTAGTGACCAGCATCGTTTTATAGCCTTTGCCAGCCAGCCAAACTGCTGTGGCACAGCTCATGGTGCTCTTGCCGACACCGCCCTTGCCTGAGAAAAACAGATACCTGGTTTCGCCTTTTTTTGATGGGAGGACATAATCGTTTATCATTTTCCATCTCCTTTTTTATTCGCGGATACTTAGCCAGCCAGAGATAACCAATATAAATGTAAGGTTGTTTAATGCGTTCGCTTTTACTCCATTGCCCTTCTATGCTATAATCTAATATGCGCATTAAGAAATATAAATTCAGTTTACATCTTAAAAATTCAAAAGTCAATAGTGTCAATGAATTGACAGTGAGAAAAAGTCCCATTAAGCTATCGGGCATATACAAAATGTAGTTTATTCCAGGAGGCGATTATGACTGAACGTTCTGACCGGGCAACCCGTTTACCTCTTCTAGACCGCTTTCTGACCTTGTGGATATTCCTTGCCATGGGAGTCGGAGTTGGACTGGGATACTTCAGACCCGGCGTGAGCGAATCCATAACCCGATTGGCTGTTGGGACTACTTCTATTCCAATTGCGGTGGGTCTAATTTTGATGATGTATCCCCCGCTGGCCAGGGTCAAATACGAAGAATTAGGCAAAGTCTTTCGCGATTGGCGCGTTCTGGGGCTATCGCTTATTCAGAACTGGATTATAGGGCCAATACTCATGTTTCTTCTTGCAGTATTGTTCCTTGGCTTTTTATGGCCATCACCGGATTATATGGTCGGTTTGATAATGATAGGGCTGGCGCGCTGCATCGCCATGGTGATAGTGTGGAACCAGCTCGCGAAAGGGGATACGGAATACGCTGCGGGGTTGGTGGCTTTTAACTCAATTTTCCAGATAGTCTTTTTTTCCGTATACGCCTATGTGTTTGTCACCATATTGCCCACCTGGTTCGGGTTGGCGGGTTCGGCGGTTGATATTACCATCGGACAAATAGCCAAAAGTGTGCTTATCTATCTGGGTATCCCGTTTTTCGCTGGCATGCTGACCCGTTTCGTATTTCTCAAAACCAAAGGCCGTGAATGGTATGAGAGCAAGTTTATCCCCAGGATTAGCCCGGTTACGCTGGCTGCCCTGCTGTTCACCATTGTGGTGATGTTCTCACTCAAAGGAAAGCTGATCGTCGAGATCCCTCTGGATGTTTTGCGTATCGCGGTGCCACTTCTCATCTATTTCGTGGTCATGTTTCTGGTATCGTTTTACATGGGTAAAAAAATCAAAGCTACTTACGAAAAAACAGCCACTATTGCTTTTACTGCCGCCAGCAACAATTTTGAACTGGCTATTGCCGTATCTGTCGCCGTCTTCGGCATCAGTTCTGGTCAGGCATTTGTGGCTGTCATAGGGCCGCTGGTGGAGGTCCCGGCCTTGATCAGCCTGGTGAATCTGTCTCTATTCTTCAAGCGCAAGTATTTTTAAGTATGCGTTGATAAATATTGATGCCTTTAATGTCTTGATATGAAAATTCTTTCGCTGATCATTCTGGTAACAGGGATACTCGTGTTCATTGCCCTTGACTTGGCGATGAGAACCTCCCCGTTCCCGAACCTTTTCCCCGCTTTGATAATTGTGGGGGCTTTCACCATCCCAATTTCGCTGGTCGTTTTTTGTTACGGGCATGTACGTAAATGTAACCTTTCCGCAGCAGATCTTACC
>CAZUXO010000223.1:0-4117 GCA_964624325.1 uncultured Dehalococcoidales bacterium | reverse complement strand
CCATTACCCATGTTCTATCCACTATCCTGAGCTCCATCGAAGCTCAGAGCAGTGTCATCTCAGCTGCCCTCCAACCGAAAAAATCTCTCACACGCCACTTGTTCACCTACGGGCCGACTCCACGGGGTGAAATTGACCAAGTCCCTTTGAAAGAAACCGAAATGGAATCTATACCAGAATATTGGGCGGCAGTCGATCTGGGAAGCGTTACTATTGCAACGCAATATGGTTTGTCAATAGTAGGTAAGCCATCTGGTCAATACCCCATATTGCGTATGAATAATATTGATGGAGGGAAAATCAACAGGCACAATCTTCAGTATGTTGATTTAGAACAAGCGATTTTCGCGAAGTTCAAACTAAACGTTGGAGATCTGCTATTTAATCGTACAAATAGTTATGAATTGGTAGGCAAAACTGCTATTTATGATTTGCCCGAAGCATGTGTATTCGCATCTTATCTAATAAGAATCATTGCCGATACAGCCGTGTTAATCCCGTCGTTCTTGAATCACTATTTGAATACGGATTTCGCTCAGTCTCGTTTAAAGGGATTAGCAACAAGAGCTGTTGGTCAATCCAATATAAGCGCATCAAAACTAAAAATGTTTAGCCTGCCTGTCCCACCGTTACAGGAGCAAGAAGAGATAGCCGCAGCATTGTATTCATTAGATAGAAAAATCGAAGCCGAAGAGAACCGTCATGCAGCCCTGCAAGTCCTTTTCAAAACCATGATTCACCTACTCATCACCGGGCAGTTAAGGGTCAACAATCTGAAGGTGGACGATTGAGCAATATCGGCGGTGAGAGCCATTCAGTCCAGCGGCCACTTATTAAATATGCGGTCGCGGCTGGATGGACTTACCTCACACGAACAAAAGCAGAGAAGCTGCGGGGTGATATTTCGAACCCTTTCTTTACGGACGTTTTTATCGACCGTGCGAAAGCGCTCAACAAGGGAATCGTTAACAAGCAGCGGGCCATCGATTTACTTAAACAAATTCAGCGCGTTCGTCCGGATAAAGAAGGTAATTTCGCTGCCTGGCAATTCCTGCGGGGTCTGAAGACGGTATTTGTGCCTTCTGAGAATCGCGAGTTCAATGTGCGGTTACTGGACACCGGCACTCTGGAAAACAATGTCTTTCACGTTACGGAGGAGTTTAAGTTCTACAACGGGGTACGTAATATTCGTGCCGATGTTGTTTTCCTGATAAACGGTATCCCCGTATTCTTAATTGAAACAAAATCGGCGCAGCGTCTCGATGGCATCGCTGAAGCGCTTGACCAGGTTACCCGCTACCACACCCAGGCACCGGAGCTATTGGCCATTACCCAGGCCTTCGGCCTCACCCATCTCGTGCATTATTACTACGGCGCAACCTGGAACACGTCCCATAAGAACCTGTATAACTGGAAGGAAGAGAACGTAGATAACGAAGACTTCAAATCGCTGGTCAAGACTTTTTTCTCACCGCACCGTGTACTGCAGATGTTGCACGACTTCATTCTTTTTACCCGGCAAGACGATGAATTGCAGAAGGTCATACTCCGCCCGCACCAGATGCGCGCCGTGGGACGGGTAGTAGCACGTGTTATCAACCCGGACAAGCGACGGGGTCTGGTCTGGCATACCCAGGGCTCAGGGAAAACCTTTACCATGATCACCGTAGCGCAGCGGCTTATTGAGGAGCCTGCGCTGGAAAATCCCACGGTACTCATGCTGGTGGACCGCAACGAGCTTGAGACCCAGCTCTTCGGAAATCTTAAAGCCTGCGGCCTCGACTTCATAGAGGCCGCAAGCAAGCGCGATCTGCGACAGCTACTAAATAAAGATACACGCGGCGTCATAGTCTCCATGATTCATAAGTTCGATGATATCCCAGCCAATATCAACACCCGCCGAAACATCATCGTGCTCGTGGACGAGGCTCACCGCACTACCGGCGGTAATCTGGGCAATTACCTGGTGGGCGCGCTGCCTAATGCTACTTATATAGGTTTCACCGGCACCCCCATAGATAAGACCGCCTACGGCAAAGGCACTTTCAAGGTGTTCGGCATGGACGATGACAAAGGCTATTTAGATAAATACTCCATCGTCGAATCTATTGAAGACGGCACTACAGTTCAGCTCTTTTACGCGCTGGCGCCAAGTGAATTGCGCATAGATAAGGAAACGCTGGAAAAGGAGTTTTTCAGCCTTGCTGAAGCCGAAGGCGTCAGCGATATAGAGGATCTCAATAAGGTTCTGGATAGGGCAGTGAACCTCAAGAATATGCTCAAGAGCCCGAAGAAAATCCACGACGTGGCCAAATACGTGGCGGACCATTTCAAAAGCAATGTTGAGCCTATGGGTTACAAGGCATTTTTAGTGGGGGTCGACCGTGAGGCTTGCTGCATGTTGAAAGCAGCCCTGGACAAATACCTTCCGCCCGAATACTCGCAGGTTGTCATCAGTTCTTTTCACAATGACCGCCCTGAGATTGCCGGCTACTGTCTGAACGAGGATGATGAGAAGGAGGTACGTAAAGCCTTCATCAAACCTGATGAATTGCCCAAGATTCTCATAGTTACCTATAAGTTCCTGACAGGTTTTAATGCGCCGATACTCTACTGCATGTACCTTGATAAGCCCATGCGTGATCACGTGTTACTGCAGGCCATCGCCCGCGTCAACAGGCCCTACGAGGATGAAAATGGCCGCCGCAAGCCCGGCGGATTCGTGCTTGATTTCGTCGGCATTTTCGAGAACTTTGAAAAAGCTCTGGCCTTTGATTCCAGGGATGTAACGGGGGTGATTTATGGTCTGGATATACTGAAGGATAGATTCGAGAAAATGATGGCAACCGGCCACTCTAAATACCTCAAGATCGTTGATGGCAAGTCGGAGGACAAGGCCGTGGAAGCAGTGTTGCAGGCTTTTCTTGACCAGGACAAGCGACAGGAGTTTTATCAGTTTTTCAGAGAGATAGAAGGACTTTACGAGATCATTTCCCCCGATCCCTTCCTGCGGGAATATATAGCTGAGTACGACAAGCTCGCAAGCGTCTATGCTGTGCTGCGCTCCAAGTATGAAGCCACGGGGATGGCCGTCTGGGAACTTGCCCGCAAGACAGCCAGACTGGTAGCTGATCGCGTTGATCCCGGGCCGATTTTTCGTCCGGATAAGATAGTGGCCATCACGCCGGCAACTCTGCGCACGCTTGCATCCGGCAACAAATCAGATATCGAAAAGGTGATCAATCTGGCTAATCAGATTTCTATTAAAGCTGGATTGGATGGCAGCAAATCCCCATTTTTATTTTCTATTGCCGAACGCGCACAGGCTATCATCGATGCTTTCAAAGAGCGGCAACTGCTTACTCAGGAAGCGCTCAAACAACTGAAGTATTTAATCGATGAGATGAGCAAGGCCGAGGATGGCCAGAGAGGAACCGGCCTAGGCAGCGAAGCCTTCGCCGTACTCTGGTTAGTTGAGAAAGAAGGTATACCGCGTGATAAAGCCGAAACTGCGGCTAAAGAGATGACCGCAGCGTTTAATAAATATCCACACTGGCATAGGAGCGAGGACCAGGCACGCGGTATCAGAACCAGTTTATATCAAGCCCTTGAACCGACCAGCGCTGCTGATATTCCTGCATTGGTGGAGAAAATAATGACTATGCTCACCAGGAGCGTAAATGGCAATTAAGCAAGTGTCCGGTACCGGCATCAGCCGTGCCGCCTTTAAACGGGAGGTCCGCACCTGGGCCCGTCGCATCGGTGTCCAACCCAAAGAAATACACCTTCGCCACCTCACAACTAAACAAGCCAGTTGCTCACCAAAAGGCCGGCTGACTTTCAGCATTGACCTACTTGCTGCTTCACCGCAAGCTCGAAGTGAGGCTATTATTCACGAGCTTATTCACCTTAAGGTACCAAATCATGGGAAGCTATTTAAACAATTGTTTTATTCTATACTGCGTATGGCGCATGATTAATATCCAGAATATTGTAATGTTGGCCACTTCGGGTCACGTCGTCAGATTGACGCAAGCCACATCAGATACCTGTTCAGCGCCGCCAGGCATTTAACAAAAATCCCAGCGAAGGGAAATACCGGCACGGAGCGGGCTGC
>CAZUXO010000222.1:0-4451 GCA_964624325.1 uncultured Dehalococcoidales bacterium | reverse complement strand
AGCCCACCGAGACTTACACGGCTCTGAACACTCTTTCCCTACACGACGCTCTTCCGATCTAACCTTACTGTTGCTAACCTGCTGGGTGTAAGCAGAGGGGCGCTCGTGGGGCAATTGCTGTCACGCTTCATCCTCAAAGATGATCAGGATATCTTCTATCTGCGCCGAAAACAGCTCTTTGCCGAGGGCAAACCGCAGTCATTTGAATTACGCATGATTAAAACGGACGGAACGACTTTCTGGGTGCATCTTGAGGCAACCGCCAAACAAAAGCAAGGAGGGGCACCGTTCATCCGCATGGTGGTGAGCGATATCACCGAGAGCAAGAAGGCAGGGGAGAAATTGATTGCCAGCGAGCAAAATTTCCGCCAGATAGCTGAGAATATTAAAGAAGTATTCTGGATTAGTGAGCCGGATTGGTCTAGGATATATTACATCAGCCCCGCATTTAGTGATGTATGGGGAAAAGAAGCAGAAGAACTATACGAACAGCCTTTCTTGTGGATCGACTCGATTATTGAGGAAGACAAAGAAAAAGTTCGCTCAGTTATCCCGAAAACCATTACAAAAGATATCAAAGAGATTATTTTCCCTGATTACAGGATAAAGAAACCCGACGGCTCCATAGTATGGATTTCGGCGCGGGCTTTCCCGATTTTTAACTCAGAAGGCAATCCTTACAGAATTGCAGGCATAGCCGAGGACATCACAGAGCGCAAGAAGGCAGAAATTGCTCTAATCGCTAGTTCAAAACAGCACGAGGCCATTCTCCAGAGTGCGATGGACGGCTTTTGGCTGGTGGATATGCAGGGCAGCTTATTAGAAGTCAATGACGCTTATTCACGCATGAGTGGATATACCAGTGAAGAACTGCTTTCCATGCGCATTCAAGATTTGGAAGCCGCTGAAACAGGTGGTGATACCGCTTCCCACATTCAAAAGATAATGGAGCAAGGTTTCGATCGTTTTGAATCACAGCACCGCCGCAAAGATGGCAACTCGTTTGATGTCTTGGTAAGCGTACAGTTCCAACCAACGGACGGTGGACGGTTTGTGGTTTTTCTACAGGACATCACCGAACGCAAGCAAGCCGCAGCAGACAACCTGAAACTCCGCGAGAAAGCTGAGATGTCCTCGCGTCTGGCAGCCGTGGGCGAGATGGCGGCCGGCATAGCCCATGAAATCAATAATCCTCTCACCGGCGTCATCGGGTTCTCCGAGCTTCTGCTGGGTAGGGAGGACCTGCCTGACGATATCAAGGAAAACCTCCAGATAATAGCCCAAGGCAGCCACAGGGTGAAAGACATCGTAAGGCGCATGCTCACTTTCGCCCGCCAGAACAAACCCGTGAAGACCAGCGCCAATATCCACGAGCTTATTGACAACACCCTCGAAATCAGGAGCTATGTCCTCAGGACGGCTAACATAGAGGTCATCAGAAGCTATGATCCTTCCCTGCCCTGGGTAACAGTTGATCCTGGCCAGATGCAGCAGGTGTTCCTTAATCTCATAGTCAACGCCGAGTTTGCCATGAAGAAAGCCCACGGCAAGGGCACTCTCGTCATCACTACCGCAAAGAAAGATGGCCACATCAGCATATCGTTCAAAGACGACGGCATGGGGATGAGCCATGAAACTAAAGCCAAGATATTCAACCCCTTCTTCACCACCAAGCAGGTGAACGAAGGCACAGGTCTTGGACTCAGCCTGTCGCACTCCATCATACTGGAGCACGGGGGCACTATAGAGATTGAGAGCGAAGTAGGACAGGGAGCCAACTTCATAATCACCCTGCCGGTAACGCTGGTTGAAGAAGCGAAATCCCCTGAATCGACAGTGGTTATCCATCCATCACCGGAACACATCAAACCCGCCCGCATACTGGTGGTGGACGATGAAGAGGGTATAAGGAAACTTGTAAGCACCATACTGACCCGGAACGGGCATAGCGTAGATACCACCGGAGATGCGGCAGAAGCCTTAACGATGCTGGAAAGCGCCGGCTATGATATCGTCCTCATGGACATCCGAATGCCCGGCATGAGCGGTATGGAGTTTTATGAGCGCATCACAGAGGGCCATCCGGAGATGGCCGGCAAGGTTATCTTCATAACAGGAGATACTTCAGACGAGTCGGTAAGAGTTTTCCTTGAACAGAAAAACTTGTCCTACATTACCAAGCCCTTCGATAAGGAAACTCTGCTCAAGAAGGTTAACGGGCTGCTTTAATCCGATAGGGAGTATTTTCCACATTCCCCCGCCACAACTTTCTCCATATTGTGTTTATCGAAAGCAACCGCAAAGTTGAAAGCCGTTTCGTCCGCAGAACTTATTTTGGCGAAAAAACCTGTATAATTCGCTGATGAAACACCACGCAACCAAAATCTTCACTATATCCCTTGTGGTGGCGTTGGCTTTCAACCCCGGATGCCAGTGTAAGTCCTTTGGTTCAACCTCAAATACTAACCTAGCCGTTTATTTTATCGATGTGGGTCAGGGCGATTCTATTCTCATCGACCTCGGCCCAACGGAAATCCTCATCGATGGCGGCGAGAGGAAATCCGGAGTGGTTGAATTCCTCAAACAATATGTTCAAGGAGATCTGGAAGTTGTGATTGCCACCCATCCCCATGCCGACCACATTGGCGGGCTTATTGAGGTTTTGAACTTGTTCAAGGTTGAACAAGTCTGGTACAACGGCGAATCCAGCAGCTCAAAGACTTATGCCGATTTTATGGATGCAGTTCAGACAGAGAATGCCCAAGTTAACATCGGCAAGAGCGGGGATAAAATAACGACTGGGAACCTCACCATGACTGTCCTTAACCCCTTCGATTTATCCGGCAGCACCAATAACAACAGCATTGTGGCGGAACTGGATTACGGGAATGTGAATTTTCTGTTTGAAGGGGATGCTGAAAAAGAGGCAGAAGCGAGGATGCTCGTAGCCAATGACATCCTTTTGCATAATGTGCTGGTGTTGAAAGTGGGGCACCACGCGTCAAGGACCGCTTCATCACCAGCATTCCTAGCCAGAACAGTGCCTGATGTTGCGGTATATTCGGCGGCAACGGGCAATAGCTATGGTCATCCACATCAAGAAACGATTGACGCCTTAAAGAACATCGGGGCGGATATATACGGGACGGATGGAAGCGGGACGATCACGGTGACAACGGATGGAAATACATACAGATTGATTAAAGCAAAATAATTTTGAAATACTGCTAAAAGTTCTTCGGTTACACATAAGTTCAAGTCATCATTAGCAAGGCAAAAATATTCGAGGTCATGCCACCGAAACTGTTCCCTATTGATTTTCGTCCTTATCCTCTGGTATAATGCCTGTAATTAAATAAGTTTCCCCGCACCTTTAAGACAGTCCCGAGAGGCTGGCAAGGGAGATGAGGAATGTTAGACTTCTACCTCTTGCCGGCAAAGGTTGGCAAGAGGTTTTATTATGCCCTCAAAAGTAGTCATGACCGCTGAGGAAATGCGACGCTCCCTGGCACGCATGGCGCATGAAATCGTAGAACGCAACAAGTCCACCGAGAACATCATTCTGGTAGGTATGCGCACGCGCGGTGTCCCACTGGCAAAACGTCTGGCTGCCAACATCGCCGCTTTTGAGACGATAAACGTCCCGGTGGGCGCGCTGGATTTCAGCCTTTACCGCGACGATTTGAACCAGCGCCAGCCTGTGGTCAAGGGAACAGACATGCCCGGAAACATAGACGGCAAAGCTGTGGTGCTGGTGGACGACGTGCTCTTTACGGGGCGCTCCGCCAGGGCTGCCATGGATGCCCTCATAGATTTGGGACGCCCCGAAGTCATACAATTGGCTGTTCTTGTCGACCGCGGCCACCGCGAGCTGCCCATCCGCGCCGACTACGTGGGCAAGAACATACCCTCGTCCAAGGACGAAGACGTGCAGGTGAAGATGACAGAGACCGACGGCACGGACGAGGTCAGGATAGCCAGTGAAGGATAGAGACAGAATGTTAACGATGGAGCTTTCGGCTGTAAGCGGTCGGCTTTCAGCTTATGGACCGAGAAACGACAAACGCTGGATTCCGGCTTTCGCCGGAATGACAGGGATTGGGGACGAGATTGGTGCAGCTACCAGAAGGGGAAAATCCCTCTTCATCTCCCTTTCGCCAAAGGGAGAGAACCACTGCTGGATTCCGGCTTTCGCCGGAATGACAGAGATTGGGGACAAGATCGGCGCAGCTAACAGAAAGGGAAAATCCCCCTTAATCCCCCTTTTTCTAAGGGGGAGGAGTCCCTCGCCTGGCAAAGATATTGGGAAATCCCCCTTAATCTCCCTTTCGCCAAAGGGAGAGAACCACCACTGGATTCCGGCTTTCGCCGGAATGACAGGGATTGGAGGCGAGATTGGCACAGCTACCAGAAGGGGGAAATCCCCCTTTATCCCCCTTTTTCTACGGGGG
>CAZUXO010000221.1:0-3003 GCA_964624325.1 uncultured Dehalococcoidales bacterium | reverse complement strand
GCCGCCAGGGTAAGAATCTTCCCTTCGAATTCTGCGCTGACGCCGGTGAGCACCGGTCGGGACTCGTCGCTCGCCGCCGCGAAAACCACCTGGCTGATGGCCTGACGCAGGGCGGCCAGTTCTACCATGGTGGTGATTCCGTCATCCACCTTGGGTATAGGCGGAAATTCTTTGGCGTCCACTCCGCTGATGCGTGCCTCGAAGCGGGCGCACTTCAACCGGAGGGTATTAGTCTGCGGAGTAAGGGTAATATCAATCTTATCATTAGGCAGCGAACCGACAAACTCGGTGAGCAGGCGGGCAGGCACGGTAATGGCGCCGCCTTCTTCAATCTTGGCGCCCAACCAGTAGCTAATCGCCATTTCCAGGTTGGTGGCCACCAGTTTTAGTCGTCCCTGGTCGCTTGAAAGCATAACGTTGTTGGTGATAGGTAAAGTTGTGCGCGTAGCCGCCGCTCTCCCCACTAGACTTAGACCACGGTTAAGATTTTCTTGAAGACAGGATAATTTCATATTTTCCACCCCCGAATTACATTAGTCGCTTAGTATATACCTAATGATACGGTAGACTCAAGAGCCCCTGGCACAAAGATATATCCAGTTTGCGAAAAGGTGCTACACCGACTGCGCACATGTTTATGCAATCTAACACGTATGCGGCTTATTTGCCCATCAAACCAGTCACAATCCCCCTGGCATGGGACGCAGCTCTGGCGCGATGGCTTATACGATTTTTGACTTCAGATGGCAACTCTGCCATGTTTTTACCCAGCTTCGGAAAATAAAATATAGGGGCGTAACCGAAGCCGTTAGTTCCCTTTGGAGTCATTGCTATAAGACCCCGGCAGCTCCCTGAACACATCTTTAGTTCCCCACCTGGTAACGCTATCGCCATTACACAGCAAAAACGCGCGCTTCGCAACTCCCATGGAATACCCTTGACCTTGCCGAGGAGATAAGCAACTCGCTCTTTATCGGTGGCACCATCGCCGGCATAACGGGAGGAAAGTACACCCGGAGCCCCCCCCAACGCATCGACCTCCAGCCCGGAATCGTCGGCTAATGTAAGCAAACCGCTGGCGTCTGCGAAAGCACGAGCTTTAATTCGTGCATTAGTCGTGTATGTCTTTCCAGTCTCTTCAACGCTTAAACTGACTCCGATGTCTGAAGGACTGACGAGATGAAAGGGGATATCCGTAAGAAGTTCGCGAAGCTCCTCCAGCTTACCCTTGTTGTTGGTCCCCAGAAGGAGCTTCGGTTTATTCATCTACTAGTCTGCTATAGGCTTGAAGCGATCCTGCAACTTGTGCATTACCTGAGGCATTGTCGTATATTCCATTTCTTCAAGGGGAAGGCGATGGGGCTCAAAAGGACCATGGGCACGCATATAATCGGCCGCATCAAGCGCTTTCTGCCGGGCATTATCGAACGACTTGTCGGCAAACATATCGCGTGGTCCGACCAATCTTCCATTGGCTAGCTGGAAACCCAATGCTATTACGCGGGGAGGGCCATCGAAGCGGCTAGGGGTACTGTCTGGGACGGAGACTGGCATAAATGGCCCGTGATGCGATCCGCGCATCCAACCTTCCACAAGGTATGGCATGGTAAATGGTTCTAGTACTTCTCCAACTGCAGGGAAAATCCCCTGGGTACGAACAATACACACCGGATCATCCTTACCCACGTAACGACCGGCGATCAGGGAAAGCTTTTGAGTGGATGAGGCCGCCCCGATATCACCGCTATCACGGTGATAAATAGCTTTAATGACATAACGTGAAGGTGCTCCGATGAACACCAACATGTCATAAATCTCCTCCGGTGCGTTGAAGGTTATTTTTTTGCCCTTCATGACATCATGAACTTCAAAGGCATAACCATGATGCATATTCTCAGCTATTACCAAACCTATGGTGTTGAAGGGATCGGCAAACATCTTGTATAGAGGCAAATTCCAGGCTCCGGAAGAGGTTTTATCAGCCATGAAGATCACAACGGCTTCAGATTGTCTTTCGACGATGTCCATCTCGGCTACACCCGGCCCCATCCCGCGCACATTACAAGAAAAGGCATCACCTAGCAAGTCTTGACCTGCTCCATAAAGCTTGAGCTTCTTGGCAACCTCGGTACAACCTACAAAGGTATTCCATGCCAGCTCATGAATCGCCTTGCTGTCGACACCAAGCGTATGTGTCATCACAAGCTGGGCGTCGTCGCCGCATTTGGTAACGTGGAAATCAACTAGAAGCCCGTCTTTCTTGGCCTTGGACATACACTCGAAAGCATGAGCCAGAACATCAGGATGCGACTCTGAATGGCCTACATAACCGCCGATATCAGCCTTGATGACGCTCAAAGTTATTTTCATGGTATCTCCTTCATCAAATAATTATTCAGTAATCTATACCTTCACGCGCCCATATGCCCTTTTCAAAGGTATGCTTTATGCTCTTCATTTCAGTTACTATATCAGCCATTTGAACAATCCGGGTATGGGCATGACGTCCTGTAAGTATCAGGTCGACCCATTCTGGCTTTTCACCCAAGACCGCGACAACCCTATCTACGGAAATCAACCCGAAGTCAATGGCGCAGTTAATCTCATCCAGTATTATCAGGTCATGCTCGCCGCGAATTAATATATTGCGAGATAATTCCAGCGCTCGCGTTGCCTGTTCCATGGCTTCTTCGTTTTGATAACCTTTTTTCAACCAATGTTGCTGTCCGAATGACGCCAGCTCGATATCAGGGAAGTGCGTCAAAGCCTTAACCTCACCCTGACTGAACATTTTCCCTTTCATGAAAAATACGATGTAAACACGCAGCCCATATCCAGCGGCTCTCACTGCTGTGCCTATTGCTGCTGTTGTCTTACCTTTGCCATCTCCCGTAAAAACAGATATAAACCCTCGGCGGGGTTTTTGAGGGTCGTCAGAGGTATTCGGAACACGATCCGTCAAGTGAACTCTCCCAACCAGCAACAGTACCGCCTCGGACCTGC
>CAZUXO010000220.1:0-7148 GCA_964624325.1 uncultured Dehalococcoidales bacterium | reverse complement strand
CATGCTGTCTGGGCAGTCGCCTGCAGTCCAACAAGAAAACCTGGGCGGCCATCAATCTTTTTCGTGTCGGACATGGCCACGGCAAAAGACTCGTCGGTGAGTTCGGCGGCAATGGCCACCGTTTCTGGCACTGAGTTATGTTGAAAATGCGATGCTATGGTAGAGCTCATCAGAAAATGGCGCAGGTTCACCAGGAACGTGGTCAGTATAATGGGGAGCGCTGCCACCCCGCCTGCCAGCATACCCACAGTGATAAACTGGCTGGCTCCAGCATAAACAATCAAGCTCATAGCTCCAGCCTCCAAAGAGCTGAGACCCGATTGGCGTGCCAGAACACCAAAAGCGATACCCACGGGAATATACCCCAATACTATGGGAAGCGCTGCTCTGGCGCCTTCTTTGAATTGGCTGAATTGCATGTCACGGAAGTATTCCACAATGTACAAGAAATCACAACCCCCCAAACCTACTTTTATTGATTGCGTATGTTTATCTGTATTGTGTTATAATTCCCGCAGTTTTTAGTTTACATTTCAACGATGATAGCTTATTCGTTCCAGACTTAATATGACAAACTGGGCACAAGTTCTGTTCAATTCGGCCGTAACTGGTAGCCTTTATCTATTATCGGCTGTGGCACTCACTTTAACATACGGTTTATCACGCTTCCCAAATTTTGCTCATGCCGAATTCATGGCTTTAGGGGCTTATGTCGGCTATTTCGTTTCAGCTCAATTGAATCTGCCTTTCGCAATATGTATCATCGTTGCCTTTCTGGCTTCAGGCCTTCTCGGGCTGGTAAGTTACAAGGGAGTGTTCGGACCGTTATCGCGTCGAGGTTCAAGTTTAATTCATCTCATGATAGCGTCAATGGCGATAGGTTTTATTGCGCGTTATGTCATAGCCGAGATTTGGGGTTGGGCGCCTTTATCGTTCAGCATCATCTGGCCGGCATACGATATCGGACCGGTCCGCATTAGCGCGGTCTGGCTGCTGCCCATCGTTGCCGCGATGCTGGCTGGGATTTCAATGCACATGGTACTTACTAAAACCAAAATCGGCAAAGCCATCCGTGCTACCGCAAGTAACCCTCAACTGGCGATGGCTTCAGGCATCAATACTGGACGCGTCCTCCTAACCGTTTGGTTTTTGTCGGCCGGTCTTGCTGGCATAGCCGGGCTGTTCCGTGCAGCCGCTACACGTCTTTCGCCACTTATGGGATGGGACATTCTGCTCCCGGTTTTTGCGGTAACTGTATTAGGTGGCATCGGGAGTTTCTACGGAGCCATCGTGGCGGCTTTCATCATAGGCCTGGCTGAAAATATAGGCGTTGTAATACTTACCCAACTTGGGATATCTACTGACTATCGCATGGTCGTTTCCTTTGTTATCCTGATTGTCGTGCTTCTAATAAAGCCCGAGGGATTGACTCGTTTGTTTAAGGGAAATTGAGGTTGGCGCTGGCGTGATGTATCTGCTCAATATGCTGGTTTATATCGGGATTTTCGCCATTGCGGCGCTAAGCCTGAATCTGGAATATGGTTTCACGGGTTTGGGTAACTTCGGAAAAGTCGCCTTTTTTATGATCGGGGCTTACGTCTACGCCATACTTTCCCAGACTGGGCTGAACTTTGTTTTTTGCATCATTGCGGCTTCGATAGTTTCTGCCATATTCGGCTTCCTGGTTTCGCTACCCGCCCTGAGGCTGAGAGAAGACTACCTAGCCATCGTTACCTTAACGTTTGGAGAGATAATAAGGACTGTAATCAAGTCACAGGGAATCGGCAATGGCGTGCGCGGTATATCTGTTGGCCCGGCTCTTCCCTTGCACGATTTACCCTATGAAGCGGGCGTTATAGCAAACATCGGGTTGGTTTTAGTTTTTCTGGGAATTTGTTTCGCTTTCTCACAGCTTTTATCAAACTCTCCGTACGGGCGGATTCTGCGCGCCGTACGCGAAGACCAGACAGCCGCGCTGTCTTATGGCAAAAACATCCAGCGTTATAAAGCCCAGGTATTCATCGTGGGCTCCGCTATTGCTGGGATTGCAGGTGCCATATATGCTCAATACGTCGGTTACATTGAACCCGATACGTTTCTGCCTACGCTGACCTTCACCATCTGGATCATGGTCATGATTGGCGGACCTGGGAACAATTGGGGAGCAGTCATGGGCGCCGCTCTGGTGCAAATATTCCAGAGGGGAACGAACATTTTAAAGGACTATGTCAACTTGCCATTTGATCCCAATAACATGCAGTACATACTTTTCGGATTCCTTATTCTTATCGTGCTCTTCTATCGTCCGGGTGGACTTCTCAAGGAAAGCCCTGTTAGCCCTCCAAAATTGAGAGTGCAAGCTAATGTCTAAAATTGACCCGATGATTCTGAGAGTCCGCGACGTGGTGAAATACTACGGGGGATTATGCGCCGTAGCCGGTGCCAGTCTGGATATACCACGCAGGGCTACTATCGCGCTAATCGGACCCAATGGGTGTGGCAAGACCAGTCTGCTCAAAACCATCTTCGGACTTCAACGTGCGGACGAAGGAAATATCTATTTTGAAGGAGAAAGTATAGACGAACTGCCTCCCAATCAGGTGTTCGAGCGCGGTATCGTCCACGCATTCCAATTCCCACGTCTTTTTAATCAGCTTAGTGTTTTGGATAATATGCTGATATCTGCCCGGGGTAACAAGGGTGACAGTTTTGCGGGTAGTCTTTTCTCACGTCACCGCTGGCATGATCAGGAAGAGGTCATACTGGCAAAAGCCCTAGAGACGCTGGATCTGATGGACCTGACGCGCCTGACCCATGCTCCGGCCGGTTCCCTCTCGGGCGGTCAAAAAAAACTACTGGAAATCAGCAGAGCCATCATGGCGGAACCCAAGTTGCTCCTGCTGGATGAACCCGCCGCTGGGGTGAATCCAGTTTTGGCAAAGAAGATTTTCGAAAAAATTGAGATGTTCCGTCACGGCGGCATGAGCTTGTTGATTATTGAACACCGAATGGAGCTCATCATGGAGTTCGCTAACTGGGTATATGTGATGGACCGCGGCAAAATAGTTTTGGAGGGCAGACCGACCGAAGTGGCAGCCAGTCCTCTTTTCTATGAAATTTACATCGGAGGGGAGCCAGGTGGCACCGATATTTGCGTCAGTTGACGTTAAAGCCGGTTACGGCGACGTGGTTGTAGTGGACGGCGTTTCGATAGAAGTAGAGCCGGGTGAGGTGGTAGCCATCGTGGGGCCGAACGGCAGCGGTAAATCCACGCTGTTAAAAAGTTTTTTCGGGTTTGCTCAGTTCCTTAGCGGGCAGATTTTCTACAAAGGTGAGGAGATCACGGGGAGACCTGCCGACCGTATAATCGCTTCCGGTATCGGATATATTCCGCAGGTCAACAACATTTTTGCGAATCTGACCATAATTGAAAACCTGCAAATGGGGGCTTATACAAGGTCTGATCACTCGCGTATTGGTGCCGATATAGAGGGTATTTTCGACATTTTCCATGAGCTCAAGCACCGAGCAAGGTCATATGCTGGCACGTTATCTGGAGGAGAGCGCCAGATGCTCGCCATCGCCCGGGCTATGATGGCCAAGCCTTCAGTTCTAATGCTCGACGAGCCTTTAGCTTCTCTTTCACCCAAGTCTGTGGATGGGATACTCTCCAAGTTAAGCATGGTGCAACAATCCGGAACTGCAATCATTATGATCGAACAAAATGTAAAGAGAGCGCTGGCCTTCGCCCGAAGAGCTTATATTCTGGTTGAAGGTAAGTGTATTATGCAAGGCCCCGCAGGCATCTTGTTGAATGACGAACATGCTAAAAAACGTTACCTCGGTCTCGAAATTTAATACGCCTTACGACTCACGGAAAGCATCGCAAAACATTGACAGGCATATTTGACTGTTGTAATATCACGGGATTACACTCGGGTGTAGAATAATTAAAAAGGAGAAAAGCATGCGTAACAAGTTAGGCTTGGCATTGGCGAGCTTGCTTCTACTGGTTCTCGCAGTGCCTGTTGCAAGCTGCAACAGCAGCGGCAGTGAGATCAAACTCGGCGCAGTGATGGACATCACAGGGGCTCTTTCCGGCATCGGAAGCCAAATTCGTGATGGGGTAAAACTGGCCGTCAAGCAGATCAACGACGCCGGTGGCATCAATGGCAAAAAGGTCACCCTTATTGTCGAAGACGGTCAAACTGACGCGACGGCAGGTTTCGAGGCTGTCAAGAAACTGGTTGAAGTCAACGGTTGTAAAGTCATCATTGGCCCCATGATCAGTGGTGCAACCAAGGCAGCCGGTGATTACGCCTTGCAGAAAAAAGTTTTACTGATATCTCCGTCGGCCACTTCGCCAGAAATCGCTACCCAACTTTACCGACAATTCGTCTTCCGCACTGTTCCTAGCGACACATTGCAGGGTACAGCCATGGCTCAGCTTGTGACCGAAGGTGGCTATAAAAAGGTTGCTCTTCTGGTTGTCAATAACAGCTACGGTGTGGGCATGGCCGATGTGCTCACTCAGAAATTGGCAGGTAAAACTACTATCGTTGCCACCGTACAATATGACCTAACCAAACTGGATTATCTCACCGAACTCCAAACCATCAAGGACAAGACACCAGATTGCGTTATTCACGTCGGCTACGGTGATGACGCGAAGATCGTGTACAAACAGGCCCTGCAACTCGGCCTCAGCAATGCAAAGTGGATTGCACCTGAAGGTGTTTATGCAGACGCCACGCTATCTGTGGCAGAAGCTGCCCAGTTCATGGCTTCATCTGTGATCGGTACCCGCCCAACTGCCCCTGAAGGGTTAGCTGCATTTACATCATTCGCAGCCGCCTACAAAGCAGCTTTTGGAATAGAACCAGGTGTTTATTGCGACGGGGCATATGATGCCGCTAACCTGGTTTTCGCAGCTATGAAGAGCGTGGGTACTGCCGACGGCACCAAGATAGCCGCGGAAGTTCTCAAACTGGCCAAAAACTACCCTGGTGCCAGTGGCTCAATCACCTTGAACTCATACGGTGACCGCGTGTCGGGCGATTACGAAGTTTGGAAAGTTGTTAAAAACGGTTCCACCTATTCGTATGCCAAAGTAAAGATCATCAAACTCTAAACGAGAGTACGTTAATGTATCAGGGTTTTAAAGAGCGACTCCTCGGGAGTCGCTCTTCTCTTATAACTACGACAGACCAAAATTAGTTGCCTAAAATACATGGGTATCCTTTTTCATAAAATGTGTTGTTTACAAGGAGAGGCCTTAAATCGTTATTTGAAGAATTGAACTTAGCAATGATACTGCAAAAACGAGATACAAAATACCCATGTCGGTGGGATTGAAAAAGGGAGGGGTTCTACCTATTGTTACCTTTGGTGGAGCTGAGGGGATTCGAACCCCTGACCCCTGCAATGCGAATGCAATGCTCTACCAGCTGAGCTACAGCCCCACGCATACAGGATTAGATTATAACATACCTCCTTGATTTTACCACGATGAACATCGCCCTCCCCCTTTTTTACTTTCATCAGTTATGTCTTCAACTCCACTTTTCATTAACATCGGTCGAATTGACCATCCCTGTCGAAAAGAATATCAGCAAGCATAATGAAACCCAAATTGGCACCAAACACCAACAAAGGCGGATCGCTTTCTTGTCAGTCCAATGCGATATTGATATACTGGTAAACTGTTTATGGAAAGCAAAATGGTAACTGCTTCGGTGGAATATGAGACTATCATCGGACTGGAGGTGCACGCG
Organism: uncultured Dehalococcoidales bacterium; assembly: GCA_964624325.1. Lineage (GTDB taxonomy): Bacteria > Chloroflexota > Dehalococcoidia > Dehalococcoidales > UBA1222 > SURF-27. Next base: position 1,374 of record CAZUXO010000220.1, on the reverse strand, counting down.
CAACTGCGCACCAAGAGCAAGATGTACTGCCGGTGTTCCTCTGACTATGCAAACGCCCCACCTAATACCCACGTCTGTCCGGTGTGTCTAGGCATGCCCGGCGTGCTCCCCAATATAAACAGCCAAGCAGTCGAATACGCCATGATGACGGCACTCGCCCTAAACTGCAGTATATCTGCCTACACCAAGTTCGACCGCAAAAACTACCCCTATCCAGACCTGATGAAAGGTTATCAGATTTCGCAGTACGACCAACCCATAGGTATCGGCGGCTGGCTAAATATCGAGGTTGGCCACGAAATTAAGCGGATTGGTGTTACCCGCGTGCATCAGGAAGAAGATGTGGCCAAACTTCTCCATCGCAACGAGGGCGGGTTAGGCTACAGCCTGGTGGATGTCAATCGAAGTGGTACCCCACTCATGGAGATAGTCAGCGAACCCGACATGCGCTCTGCTGAGGAAGCCCGCGCTTATCTTGTGAAGTTACACTCCATATTGCGCTATCTGGGAGTCTCCACAGCTAATATGGAAGAGGGCAGTTTCCGCTGCGACGCCAACATTAGCATACGCCCTAAAGGTTGCGACAAGCTGCTTGTGAAGGTAGAGGTCAAAAACATGAACAGCTTCCGTGCCGTCTTCCGTGCCTTGGAATACGAAGCTGAGCGCCAACGCAATGTTCTGTCTTCTGGTGGACGCCTGCCCCAGGAGACAAGAGGTTGGGTAGAGGCAGAGAGCAAGACTGTATCCCAACGCAGTAAGGAATTTGCCCACGATTACCGATACTTCCCCGAGCCAGACCTGCCCCCCATGATGCCCTCCGTTGAATGGATAGTAGAAGTGCGTGCCCGGTTACCTGAGCTGCCTGAAGACCGCCTGACCCGTTTCATGTCTCAGTATGGTCTGCCGATTTATGACTCCAACCTGCTCACCGAGAGCCGCGAAATGGCCGACTATTATGAATCCTTGGTAACGTCCGCGCCGGAACTCTCTCCCAAAGAATTGAGTAACTGGTTGCTAGGACCAGCAGCGGGTATCCTCAACACCGCCAATTGTGATATTATAGAGTTTAGCGGGCGAATCAGCCCTCAAAACTTCACTGAAGTCGTCAGCCTGGTAGGCAGATCCATCATTAATTCCGGTACAGGCAAGGTTGTGCTGGAAGAGATGTTCGCGTCTTCCAGGGTAGCACAGGCCATTATCGACGAAAAGGGACTAGCGCAGATATCCGATATTTCGGCGCTGGAGAATGTGGCGGTTCAGGTAATAAAAGATAACCCGCAAGCAGTAGCCGACTTCAAGGCAGGCAAAGCACAGGCGGTAAAGTTCATGGTAGGCCAGTTGATGCGCCTCTCGAAAGGGAGAGCAAACCCCAAT
>CAZUXO010000219.1:0-7377 GCA_964624325.1 uncultured Dehalococcoidales bacterium | reverse complement strand
AACAGGCAGTGCGCGATGGCCAAAACGCGCCTCCAATTGAAAGCAAGGCTGTCTCATTCGAACCCTTCAAACCAGAACAGATGCAACTTCTAAAACGACTCAAAACCTGGCGCGAATCGATGGCAGCGTCGCTTTCGCTCGAACCTTCCCTTCTCTGGCCTACAACGAGCCTTGAACGTCTCGCAAAAGCACCACATACGTTTCAAGCGGAGCTTACTTCCATTATTATCCGGCGCTGGCAGCGCGAACAATTCGCTTCTTCCCTGGAGACTCTCCTAAATAATCCTTAGGCAACACTGAAGTGAATCCGATAAAACTACCAATCATACCGCGGTGTTGATTTGTTTCCTCCCCAGGTGTTAGCCTCATAATATGACTGAAATAGAACTTGACGAGAGACTTGCTAGTCGTCAGGTGCGACAATGTCTGCCCTATTTCACGTATGAACCACCACCTCTGTTATGAGCTAGTGAAAATGTGAACTATTTATACAAATACGGTGCGCCGGGCCTGATTGGAGAAAGGTACTCTCAGATCTGGCTTGGTGATATAATCACTCCGGGGTACCAAAACAGGGAGTTCATCTCCAGGATGAAAGGGAGCCGACCAGAAGGAGCATTATCATGGGTGTCATCGAAGTCAGCCATCTAGCCAAGTATTATGGCAAAGCTCGTGGTGTCGATGATCTCTCATTTCACGTAGATGAAGGGGAGATTTTCGGATTCATCGGGCCGAACGGGGCGGGCAAATCGACCACGATCAGGTTGCTCCTCTCTCTTATTTACCCTACCCGCGGAAGTGCCACCATATTTGGCAAGGACTGCATCAAGTACGGGCCTGAAATCAGACGGGAAATTGGATATTTGCCTTCCGAAGTTTTTTACTACGACCGCATGAAGGTCATAGATCTGCTCAAATACTCAGCCAGTTTCTATCCTGGAGACAGCGCACAGCGCATGCATGAACTGGCCGAACTGATGGAGCTTGAGCTGAACCGCCGTATAGAAGACCTCTCCTACGGCAACAGGAAAAAAGTTGGCATCGTGCAGGGACTCTTGCATCGGCCCAAGCTGCTTTTCCTCGATGAACCCACTGCCGGCCTGGACCCGCTCATGCAGCGAAAATTCTTCCAGCTCATCGGGGAGGAAAACCAGCGCGGGGTGACGGTCTTTTTCTCATCACACATCCTGAGCGAAGTGCAGCGGATGTGTAATCGCGTCGCCATTATCAAAGATGGCCGGATAATCGAAATCGCAGATATCCGCACTTTGCAGCAGAATAACTACAAGAAAGTGAGGGTGGTGGCCGAAAACCTCGATCCTGCCTCCTTTAACATCCCGGGTGTAACCAATCTGGATTACCACAATGGCTCAGTTCGCTTCTTCTACAAGGGCGATATCAATGCGGTCATACACAAGATTGGTGGAATAAAGGTCTCAGATATCACGATTGAAGAGCCTGCCCTGGAAGAGATCTTCATGCACTATTACGAGTAGACGATGCTCATGGTTATGAACATTTTTCGACACGAGTTCAAAATTCAATTGAAATCCGTAATCACCTGGTCGGTGGCGGTCGCGCTACTTATGCTGGTATTTGTCTCTTTATTCTCATCATTTGCCAAGCAAGCAGAGCTTCTGAATGAAATGATGGCCAATTTCCCCGAACAACTGCTAACTGCCTTTGGTCTTAACGGCGTGGACCTCTCCACGGTTCTGGGCTATTTCAGCTTCGTCTTCCTCTTTGTCCAGATATGTCTGGCGATCCAGTCTTCAAATTATGGATTTTCACTGGTTTCAATCGAAGAGCGAGAGTTGACGGCCGATTTCCTTTTGGCCAAGCCGGTGAAACGCACCCAAATTTTGACCAGTAAATTGCTCGCCGCGCTAGGTAGTATGACCATCACTAATATCGTCGTCTGGATCTGCAGTTTTGGCTTCATAAACCTGTTCAAAGGAGATAAGACCTACGAACCCAGCGCGCTATTGCTGCTGTTATTTAGTATCGTGGTGTTCCAGTTGTTTTTCCTGAGCTTAGGTCTGGTGATTTCGTTGATGATCAGGAGGATCCGCAGCGTGACACCCTACGCAATGGGGTTGGGATTCGGAATGTATGTGCTCAGTGTTTTTGGTGACATGATTGGCGCCAGCGTACTGGAAAAAATCACCCCTTTCAAGCACTTCAATCCGAATTACATCACCCAGCGCGGAGCTTACGACCTGCCCCTGGTATTGATAAGCGTGTCGGTGGTCTTAATTTCTCTGGTGTGCAGTTACGCGCTTTATACCAGACGGGATATCCAGTCGGTGGTGTGAGGAGACCCAGAAATGAACATCTTGTTGAGAGAACTGAAGGCCAATATGAGGTCTCTGCTCATCTGGGGTGTCATTGTACTCCTGTTCGTCGTGATGGGGTTATCCAAATTCTCTGCCTATTACAACAATCCTGATATGCTGGCGATACTGGACAACCTGCCTTCAGCGGTCTTGACGGCTTTCAATTTTCAGGCCTTCAACCTGACCACGGTCAGTGGTTTTTTCGGGTTGATGTTTACCTACTACGCGCTTCTCCTGTCCATTGCTGCCGTTATGTGGGGCAGCGATATTATTTCCAAAGAAGAGCGCGACAAAACCGGAGAGTTTTCCCTGACCCTGCCGGTGACACGCAGCCGACTGATGACCGACAAAGCCCTAGCAGGGCTTGCTAATTGCACGGGGTTGCTGTTGATCACATGGGGTGCTTCCCTGATTAGTGCCGCACGCTACCAGCCTGACGAGGCATTTTATAAATTCCTGGCGCTGTGCATGGTGGCGCTTTTCGTCATGCAGTTAATCTTTCTGGCCATCGGTATCTTGCTGGGTTGTGCCATGAAACGATATAAACTTGTCAGTTCTGTGGCGGTATCACTTCTGCTGGGAACCTATTTCCTCTCCATCATTTCCGCTTTGAACAAAAACCTGGACTTTCTCAAGTACTTATCTCCCTTCAAATACTTTGATGCAACTACCCTGCTGCATGAATCTAAATTCGATCTCGCCTTCGTCGGGTTATCGCTTGCTATCATATTGATAAGCATGGTAGGCGCATATCAGACATATGCCAGAAGAGATCTGTATATATAGCTACCCGGCGCTCTTGAAAGCACCCGCCCCCCAATTATTTATGCGTTTTAAATGTCGGAATATGGCACCTTTTCCTATCTCCATTAGTAGTTTAAACTATTCATGATGCCTTCAATAAATGTTCCTGTAAAAATCATGGATTTGACACCTGTTCAGCTAGGGGATTTTATGATACTCCTCGGTGAACCGATTTCAAATGGTGATCCGCTTTTGAAATGTATCTGTCGTGATTGCGCCGCCAGTTTTGAGGAAATGCCCGGCATAAAGCATTCTTTGAGGCAGAAACTCGCGCAATATGCCACCATGGGGAACCTGGAACCCCTGGAGGAAATTGTCTCATCCGATGCTCAGACCCGCAAAGTCCTTTTCCGTCTGGAAGATGGCAAAACTGTTGAGTCCACCCTGATGTTCTCCCGGAATACCGAAACCGGACGCGAGCGACGTACTGTGTGTGTCTCTAGTCAGGTAGGTTGCTCCGTCGGCTGTCATTTTTGTGCTACCGGGCAACAGGGATTTGAACGTAACCTGAGCCCAGGAGAGATAGTCCAACAGATCCTATTCTTCATGCGCCGTTTTCGCAGAGAGATGATAGAGTCAGGAAAGAGAATAAACCGAGGCTGGCTAACCAATGTTGTATTCATGGGGATGGGCGAGCCTCTGGCGAATTACGATAATGTCAGGCAGGCTATGGCCATGCTTAACTCGCCAAAAGGTATGGGTTTGGGGGTTCACCAAGTGACTCTATCGACCTCGGGTTTCGTACCGCAAATCAAGCAGCTTGCCGGAGAGAATCTGCAATTCCAGCTCGCGGTTTCCCTTCATGCCGCCAACGACAAATTGCGCAACCGCCTGGTTCCCATCAATAGAAAATACCCGTTGGCTCAACTAATCCCTGCGTGCAAAGAATACACCGATAAAACAGGCCGGAACATATTTATCGAATACGCTCTTTTCGATGGGATAAATGATTCAACAAATGACGCAGATGAACTAGCTCGTCTGCTAGATAGTCTAAAGTGCTCCATCAACCTGATTCCCGGTAATCCTACACACACAAATGACTTTATGCCATCTTCTGTAGAGATAGCGCTCGCGTTTCAGAAAAAACTAATCGCCAGCGGTATCAGAACAATGCTCCGGGTTTCCCGAGGGGCTGATATAGAAGCTGGCTGCGGCCAACTGAGAAGCCGGCGTCTCGATAACCAAACTCGAGCCTGATGAGTTTCATTCTGGAAATAATTGCCTGCGAATCGGTCTACTTGTTTCTCTTGCCTGACCTTTATATTGATCCAGTTAGGGACAAGTACGGCTGATTACCACCACCCAATATTATGCATTAGTATGCCGATGGCTCAACTCTCGATCTAGAAAAGTCAACGGACACTAAATACAATTGCCTATCGTATTCGACTATTGTATAATCCCAACAGTCGAAATTTAAATAAGGAGAGGCTTTAATGAAAGGTTGGCAAAAATACCTCGCTGAACTCCTGGGGACCGCCATGCTGGTTATGGTGGGTTGCGGTAGTGCGGTCATCGCAGGGTCGCACATCGGTTTCATGGGGATTTCGTTTGCGTTCGGTCTAACGGTGCTTGTAATGGTTTATGCTATCGGGCCTATTTCGGGATGCCATATTAACCCGGCAATAACGCTGGCTATGCTTATTGCCGGCAAAATCAAGGGCAGGGACGCGACATTCTATATTGTTTCGCAGTGCATCGGCGCCATATTCGGTGCCGCCATTTTGCTGTTAATTGCAGAGGGTAACACGGGTTTTTCTTTGGCGGTAAATGGCCTTGGTCAAAATGGTTACGGTGCTCATTCCCCGGAAGGTTACTCGCTGCTAGCTGCGTTTGTAGCTGAAGTGGTCCTGACCTTCCTTTTCCTTTTGGTTATATTCGGCTCAACCAGCAAGGATGCAGCCAAGGGATTTGCTGGAGTGTCAATCGGCCTGGCGCTGGTGTTGATACACCTGATCGGAATACCCATCACAGGCACATCAGTCAACCCTGCCCGCAGTATTGGACCAGCGCTTTTCGTTGGGGGAGCGGCGTTATCACAACTGTGGCTCTTTATTGTTGCGCCTATCATAGGAGCGCTTCTAGCCGCGATCCTTTGGAAATATGTTTTTGAAAAAATCCCTAAATAACATTCATACAAATGTAATGTCCAACCATTTTCATTTCTCCCAGAACTGGAGGCCATTTCCCTCTATTCCCCTCGAAACTGGGTAAAGCTAAGACGCGCCGTTATCTGCCTGGATCGGCCTATTCAGAAAACGGCGCGTCTAGTTAACACAACTTCTAATTATCCCGAACCCTGGGGTTGAAACTGAACCTACCCGCTAACAAAATTATCCGGAACGAAGACTTCATCGAGTATTCTGCCGCATATGGTGACAGAATGTTTGGAGTAAGCTATGATTTATATAAGTAACACCTGTCGAAAAGCATATACACAGGGTAGTCCCACAGGAGGAACAGTATGGATCCCAAAATAGTAAAAAATGCCGTAAAAGAGAAAAAACACCATATCATAATGGATAAACCCTTGCCGGAAATCCTTGATGACATAGAAACCAGCATTGAGACTGCTGAGAAGGCGGCCGCGGATGCCCGGCAAGCAGCAGCTGAGGCCCGCAAGGCCGGCGAACAGGCCGCCGCCGAAGTTATGAAAAAGATCAGGGTTCTTTTCCTCAAGATGACCGAGGACATCACGGAAGAACTGGAGAAAGGCTAAGTCACCCCGGGTTATCGGACAAGGGCAATGGTAAAATCCAGGTATTAAATGGATTTCACCGCACATGAACCTATTGAACCCCACTTCCCAGCGACCTATATGTTGCGGGTATCTCAAGGTATAGATTCGGACTGAAGGTTAAAAAGTAAATATTGGCGATTCGACCTTTTTATATCTAATTCTCAGGCGGACTGCTTGCAGAGTTTGAAAACTAGACTAAGTCTATTGATGTCAGGCTTAGCTACTGATACACTGGCTTTACCTTGAAATGATCTAATGGAGAAACGCCAGAAATGAAAAAGTTAGTTAGCTTATTAGTCTGTCCCGTTTTAGCACTGGTTTTCATAGGCTGTTCCGGAACAACACAATCCTCTTCATCAACAATCCCTGCTTTGACATCTTCGGGTACGAACATGCCAGGCACACCGGTGTCAGTAACAGGGGGCGGCACTTATTGGACAATCACTACAACCCAACTAGCCTCATTCACAACCGAGGATTACTTCCTGGTAGAGGCTAACCCTACTTACATCGGAGAAATTTCCGGTACAGACCTTTTCATAAACTCTAACAATATCAGCAAAGAACTGGATAAGTTCCCTGCTGATAAAACTGCCAAAATCGTTGTGTACTGTGCTGCCGGAGTTAATAGTAAAGTTGTGGCAGCTACTCTGGTAAAAGCTGGATATACGAAGGTCATGGAACTGGATGGCGGTATACTCGCCTGGCAAAAACAGGGCTACCCGACAACTTTCAAGACAAGAACAATGAGCTAATTCACAGAGCGTTTCAGCGATATTGCAGCCTGGGAATAAGGTAAATATATGGCGACTCGCAAGTAATCCCTATGTTCTTTATTTACTCTTCTAGCCGCTCGGGTTAATCGCCAGAGCGGCTGTTTCCTAAAATCCATTTTGAAATCAGCCAGCATTCATGTCGCTGTGTTTCGAAAGCATGACGACAGCGCTGGCATAACCGGTAAAAGTAATCTTGTCTTTTTTATCAGTTCAGAATAGCTTTCAGGTCAGCCTCCGGCGTCGATATGGGCTTAATATTGAATTTCTCAACCAGAACCTTGAGTACGGTGGGGGAGATAAAAGCAGGCAAGGATGGCCCTAGATATATGTTTTGAATTCCCAGTGAAAGCAGGGTCAGCAGGATGCATACCGCCTTCTGTTCATACCATGAAAGTACCAATGTCAGAGGAAGCTCGTTAACCGTGCATTTGAAAGCATCGGCGAGAGCAGCAGCAACCTGAATGGCAGAATAGGCATCGTTACAATGCCCCATGTCCAACAGCCTGGGCAGCCCACCAAGTTCCCCTATGTTTAGATCATTAAAGCGGTACTTACCGCAGGCCAGGGTAAGGACAACTGTGTCTGCGGGTGTTTGTTTAACGAACTCAGTATAATAATTTCGCCCCGGCTTGGCACCGTCGCACCCTCCGACCAAAAAGAAGTGTTTAATATCGCCTGATTTTACAGCGGCTATTAGTGTTCCTGCCACCCCCATGAC
>CAZUXO010000218.1:0-3928 GCA_964624325.1 uncultured Dehalococcoidales bacterium | reverse complement strand
CAGAAGACGGCATACGAGATCATAGCCGGTGACTGGAGTTCAGACGTGTGCTCTTCCGATCTCAAACAGGCTGGCATACCGTTCAAACTGATCACCGATTCGATGGCGGGTTATGTCCTACAGAACCACAAAGTTGACGCTGTGGTTGTGGGCGCTGACAGGATTGCCCGAAACGGCGACACCGCCAACAAGATAGGCACTTATACTCTGGCGGTTCTGGCGAAGGCGCACGACATCCCCTTCTATGTTGCCGCTCCTACTACTACCATTGATAAAACCATAGCCGCTGGAAATGAGATAATCATCGAACAACGTCATCCCGACGAAGTAACATGCATCGACGGTTTCCAGATAGTACCCGATGGAGTGGAGGTGTTGAATCCTTCATTCGACGTAACACCAGCAAAGTATATTTCGGCGATTATCACGGAAGAGGTGATTTGGAATCCCATGGTTCCATCAAGGGAGCATTATGGAAAATAAAAATATCATCATCATAGGCGCAGGGCTGGCTGGGCTTTCTGCCGGCTGTTATGCTCAAATGAACGGGTTTAACTGCCACATTTTTGAGCATCACACGGCGCCGGGTGGCGTGGCTGCCTCTTGGAAACGCCATGGATATCTCATCGATGGTGGTATCCATTTCATGATGGGCCACAAACCAGGCTCGGAACTGTACCAAATGCTTAAAGACATTGGTGCGAGCGACCCGTCGCTCTACGTGGATATGTCATCATTTGGGAGGTTCATCCATCAGCCATCAGGAAAAGAAATCTCGATTGGCAGCGACCTTGGCAAACTGGCTGCCGAACTTAAAAACCTCGCCCCTGAAGACAGCGTGGCAATTGATAGGATTTTCAAAGGTGTACAGCCCTTTCAAGGTCGAGATCTCAGTAGCGTGGGTATGAGTCAACCTCCGGAGTTAACCTCCGGCATCGGTCAGTTGAGAGAGCTATGGCAAATGTTACCGTTGATGAAATATTTTAGCGGTGAATATAACCGAAAGATAACCGACTTTGTCAAAGACCTTAAAACACCGTGGCTTAAGGATTTCTTCTGCGCTATCTTTCTACCAGAGTCACCAACATGGTTCATAATGATGATTCTGGCACTTATGGCAGACAGGCAATGCGCTTTCCTATCACGGGGTTGCCTTGGTTTTGTGTTAGCGATTGAGAAACGTTGCAAGGAACTTGGCGGCATAATTACATACAAGGCCAAAGCGGATAAAATCCTGGTAGAAAATGGCCGTGCCGTTGGGATAAGGCTGGCTGATGGCAAAGAATACCGTGCCGACTACGTGATTTCTTCAGGCGATAGCTACGATACCATCTTCAATCTTCTTGAAGGAAAATACATCAACGATAAAATCAATAAACGCCATGAAACATGGGCGCTTAGCCGACCCTTTCTCACCGTCAGCTACGGGATTTCTCGCGAGTTTACTGATGATCTGCCGTTTACCACTATCGTACTTGATAAACCAGTAACTATTGGGAGTGAAAAGGTAAAAGCGTTCTTTATCCGCATACTTAATTACAGCAGCCACTTTGCTCCTCAAGGCAAGACAGTCCTTCAAGTAGAGGTTGAGACGGGATTTGATTACTGGCAGAATTTGCAATCTGAAAACCGCGGCATATATGACCTTGAGAAGAAACGTCTGGCCGACGAATTTCTGTCACACCTAGAGAAATACTATCCCGGACTTTCGTCGCAGGTTGAAATGGTAGATGTAGCTACCCCATATACTACATGGCGCTACACCTTGAACCGCGAAGGGGCGTGGGGAGCATGGCTCATGACTCCCGAGATGTTCAAAGAGCGCATCGAGCGGAAACTGCCAGGGTTGAAGAACTTCTATATGGCGGGCCAATGGGTGATGTGCGGGGGTGTCCCGCCCAGTCTCTATTCCGGGCGCCATGCCGTCCAGCTCATTTGTCACGACGAAAATAGATCTTTTATAACTAAATCGCCGTAAAAGAATATTCTAACCAATGTAATTCTCCGGAAACTGACGCGGGAGACAGGCATGAAAGGAACAATAGACAAAATATGGAAACTAGAGACTGCATCCGATCGCAGTTCGGTTTTTTGCACACCGCCCTTATAAAAGTTACTGACGGCTTGACCGCGGATGAGCTTGCCTGGCGACCCGCAGCGGCCAACCCCATCGGGTGGCTCATGCTGCATCTCACTCGCTCTGAGGATATCAACATCATGATGCGTTTGCAGGAAAAGCAGCAGGTTTGGGTGTCGGGGAAATGGTATGAAACATACGACCTGCCGGCCGAAGAAACAACCTTCGGCTGGACAAAGAAAAAACTGGCAGCGTTCAAATACCCTGACTTGAAAGACATGCTGGCCTATGCCGGAAACGTAAGCTCAGAGACAAAAATATACGTGGCTGGCCTAACGTCCCAGGAACTCGCACGCATCGTGGATTTGTCCTACATCGGCGACATCTCCATAGGCAAAATGTTCGCTCGCACGATAATTCATCTTTCCGGTCACATTGGCGAGATATCTTACATCCGCGGTCTCAAGCGAAGTTTGCACAAGTAATTACGCCAAACCACAATACTAATCAGGAGAAACACAATGTACAAACCACAGGCCAAAATCGCCGTTATTGGCGGTACCGGGCTTTACGAAATCGAGGGTCTCACCGAGATTGAGGAAGTCAACCCAGACACACCGTATGGGGCGCCCAGTGATATCATAATTATCGGCACTCTTTCAGGAACCAGGGTGGCCTTCTTGCCGCGTCACGGCAGGGGGCACCGCATCATGCCAACCGAGATACCATCCCGTGCCAACATATACGCCCTCAAGACTTTAGGCGTGGAACACGTCATCGCCATCAACTCAGTAGGCAGCTTTAAACTGGAGGTCAAGCCAGGGGACCTCCTGATTCCCGACCAGTTCATCGACCGCACCAGCCAGCGCATCAACACTTTTTTCGGTGATGGCCTAGTTGTGCATATACAGTTCGCCGAGCCTGTTTGTTCCAACCTAAGCGGCATCCTTTATGAATCTGCCAAAGAGGCGGGAGCCTGCGTTCATCCCAGGGGGACTTATGTAGTGATGGAGGGGCCGGCTTTTTCCACCAGAGCCGAATCACGTTTACATCGCTCGTGGGGAGCTGATGTCATAGGCATGACAGCTCTCCCCGAAGCTAAGTTGGCCCGCGAAGCTGAGATGTGTTACGCCGTCATCGCCTGCGCCACCGACTACGATAGCTGGCACGATAGCAAAGAGGTGGTATCAGTAGACGTTATCTTCCGTACACTGCACCAGAATATCGAGCTTTCGAAGCGCATCATCAAAACAGCGGTTGGCAAGGTCGGTAAAAAACGCGAATGCGACTGTGGTTCGTCACTGGCTCATGCCATAATCACGAACTCCAAACTCATTCCGGCAGAACGCAAAAAGGAACTGGCACCGATAATCGGGAAATACATCAAATAGCTCAACGATAACATTCAGAGTGTACCAACCACCGAATTCTTAAACCTGAATGGTGTAATTTTGAATTGGTATCTGATGTTTTTGCTGATAAGCAATACCCGATATTATGATGAATCTTAATTTTAGTTAGCGGGCAATTTGGGATAGTATTTCTGTTATTGGCATGACACAGTAGCCTGTTTATGCTTTAATAAACAAACCATGATAGACACGCGTTTCAATCTGGCTCCCACCATGATAGGCAGCATGCCTCACAAAGACGCTGCCACCGCCTGCCAGTTGGTATCTAAATACCTGTCAGAAATACCCGCATGGCCACAGCTCCCCAAACGCTCCTTCACCGAGGATATGACAGTGCAGTTCAGCGAGGGATTTCCGGGGATGAACATCCGCGATGAACAGATCTATTTACACCGCGGGCCGTTGTTAAACACCCAGATGGAGCTACTTTATGCGGCTT
>CAZUXO010000217.1:0-2500 GCA_964624325.1 uncultured Dehalococcoidales bacterium | reverse complement strand
CAAGCAGCGAAAGGGTCGTATGCTGATCAGGATTGGTTATGCGTCATCGAGACCATATGGGACAGGTTGCATTCAGTCGAACGTGAATAAACCTTTTACAACTTTCCCCCAACAAAATTGAATCGTATTTAAACTGTTGCCTTTAGTATTAACTCCCCCAACATCACCTTCAACGAATTACACATACGATCCCTAAATGATGCTGGCCTGGCGACACAGTATTTTCCTCATTTTGCCCATTAACACTTAAAACCCCACAAAACCTATAGACATTCTGGTAAAAAATGTTGTACACTCTTGCCATTCTACTTTCATTAGATCTAAATGGATGAACTGTTTATCAGGTGCTTTGATACGTCATTCGCCCGGGTAGATGTTTTTAATTTATTGACACAGAATTGCGGATTTTAGAAGGAGGACACTAAATGGTCAAACGGTTACTTTCCGGTTTGCTGGTACTTATCCTGGTAGTCACTGCTCTCTCTGCCTGTGGCAGCGGTACAAAAAAATACATCATCGCTACAGATGCGACCTGGCCTCCATTCGAATATGTTGACGACCAGAACAAGGTTGTCGGTTTCGACATAGACCTTATGAACGCTATTGCCGAAAAGGCCGGCATTGAAATTGAATATCTTAATGTTGGCTTCGACCCATTGCTGGCAGGTATGGCACAGGGCACCTATGATGCCGCCATTTCATCGATTACCATCACAGATGACCGGTCTAAATCCATGCTTTTCTCTGACCCCTATTATGTTGCCGGGCAGATGATCGTGGTTCAGAAAAATAACAGCTCGATCACCGGAAAAGACAGCTTGAAGAGTAAGAAACTGGGGGCGCAGTTAGGCACCACCGGCGAAAGTCTTGCCAAAGAAATCACGGGAGCTACCGTCAAATCATACAACCAGATCGGACTGGCCGTCCAGGACCTGTTGAACGGGCAGATCGACGCCGTTATCTGCGACACTCCGATCGCCAACGGTTATGTCAATAACAACTTCGCCACGCTGAAAATCGTGGGTGATTCCCTCACTACCGAAAACTATGGCATCGCCGTGGCTAAAGGCAAGACTGACCTGCTCAATAAAATCAATGAAGGACTCAAAGCCGCCAAAGCTGCCGGCATCATCGACCAGCTGGTTCAAAAGTGGCTTGCCACCTAGGATAGGGAAGAACACTGAGAGGAGGGCTGAATAGGCCCTCCTCTTTTAAGAAAACTATTTGGTAACTAAACCAGATCTCCTCACCCAGGAAGAGCGTAAGATAGCCCTCATCCCTGGAGCAGAGCCCAGCGCCCGCATTGACCCGTGGTGGTGGCTGGTGGTTATCGTGGTGGCTCTCACTGCCATACTGATAATAACCCAGAGCGACTACAGAGCTATTTCCCACTTCATATTGCCGGGACTGGGTATTACTTTTCTAGCAACCGTGGTTTCATATTTCCTCATGTTGATCGTGGGCTTATTTGGCGGACTGGGCAGACTTTCCAAAAATATAGTTTTCCACGGGATATCCAGCCTTTACGTCGAAATAGTCCGTGGCGTCCCACTGCTGGTGCAACTGATCATGTGGTATTTTGTTTTCCCCTCCCTCGTTCAGAAACTCGGCAATGCCACTCATCTGGATTTTCTATCTGGTTACAGGGCTAACCCCATCGCTATGGCCATAATAGGCCTGACATTCTGTTATGGCGCCTACATGAGCGAAATCTTCCGCGCCGGTATCCAGAGTATCCCCAAGGGGCAGATGGAAGCAGCCCGCAGCCTGGGTATGACCTATGTCCAGGCAATGCGCCATATAATCCTGCCACAGGCCATCCGGGTCGTGCTTCCACCGGTTGGTAACGAGTTTGTTTCGCTGCTCAAGGATTCTTCTCTGGTGAGCGTGGTGGCAGTAGCTGATTTAACCAGACGCGGTCAGGAGTATATGGCCACCCACTTCAATCCCATACAGGTATGGACCATGATAGCCCTGATGTATCTTATTATGACGCTGTTCTCCTCCCGCCTGGTTTCGTGGTTGGAGAAAAAAAGCAGCTATGAAAGGTAACACTTGGTACCTATCATTCAAATAACCAACGTCCATAAGAACTTCGGACGTATCCGCGCCCTGCGGGGTGTGAACCTGGACGTCAACGAACGTGAAGTCGTGGTGATTGTAGGGCCTTCTGGCTCCGGCAAATCCACGCTACTACGCTGCATCAACCGGTTAGAGGAATACGAAACCGGTAAAATCATGGTTGACGGCATCACCCTCGATAGCACGCAGAACATTAATGCCGTACGCCGTGAGGTCGGTATGGTTTTTCAATCATTCAACCTTTTTTCACATCTCACGGTAATGCAAAACCTGACACTAGCTCAATGCGTGGTGCGAAATCGATGCAGCGAAGAGGCCGAAGAAGTCGCCAATACGCTATTAAAGAAAGTCGGTATTCCAGACAAAGCGCATGCCTTCCAGATCGGAAGAGCGTCGTGTAGGGAAAGAGTGTTCAGAG
>CAZUXO010000216.1:0-6372 GCA_964624325.1 uncultured Dehalococcoidales bacterium | reverse complement strand
GGTTTACCATTTGTTTTTAAGGGCATACCTGTACGTAGTTCTATGCTGTTAGACAATGACACATTCATATATAGTACTATCAAATTTGTGGCCATACAGCCCGGTGCAGTTGGCAAGCTGAAGGTCGGCCAAAGCATAGACATAGTAGGGATAAACCGCGGTCCGTTACCTGAAGTTGAAGGGTCTCCGATAGACCTGTGGTTTAACAGTGACGGGACACCGATAACATCCATCATCAACGGATGGCTCCTCTTTACCGGCTGTATCTTTCTGCCTTCAGGGTCAGTTGATTTGCCAGACTCCGGAAGCCCTTTATTCGCTCCATTGTATTAATATGCTCGACACCATGATATAAGCCATAAGGCACGAAATTACAAAACACGAGCCGATTGTTTATGCAGTTTCCCGGTAATATACAGGGATAAATCCTATGCTTTATATGCAGTGCGTCACCTTGTTAAATAAATCTGAAAAGCATTCAAAATCCGAAAATAACCGGTTACCTCTTCATATTCACAAACTGAAGGGGGATATCGTATTCCTGCCCACGTAATACCCGCATGACCTCCTGCAGGTCGTCTATCTGTTTGCCCGTAACTCTTATCTGGTCGTCCTGAATAGCAGCCTGCACCTTTAGCGCACTGGCCTTGATGAACTTGACCATCTTCTGAGCAGTTTCCCTAGAGATGCCCTCTTTTATCTGTATATCTCGCTTGGCCGTGTTCTGGGAGGCAGATTCAATCTTTTGGGGGTCAAGTATTTTCGGATCTAATTTTAATCTGGTACACTGCCCGATAAGGCTCTCTGTAATGGCCTTGACCTTCATTTCGTCACCGCTAGAGATATGAATAAGCTTGTCCTTGCGGTTCAAAGAGATCTCCGACACTATATTCCTGAAGTCATAACGCGTGGTTATCTCTCTCTTCACATTGTTAATTGCATTATCGAGTGCCTGCATGTCAACTATGCTAACGATATCGAGTGATGGCATTGTATTCCTCCCGCGTTTGAGTTGATTTAAATTTTAACACATCGGCAAATAATGAGTTGCGCTTTAAAAGCGAACTGGTAATTACTCTGCAGCAATCTTTTCGGTGAAAGACCGGGAAGGGTAAGAAGTAGGAAAATAATACACTAAAAAGGGTTAAGCCTCAGTGAAATACAAAATATTCTGCCAATAGATATACCTTTCCCACTCATTTCTTATTCCTCCATCTTCACCCGGATTCAGTCCATGCTCCTCTTGAGATAGTATGTATCATGTAGTTTTATCATCACGAAGCCACAAAACCATAAGGTAAATAGATAATAGTTGGATATTTGCGCTATGCCTAACATAATCTGACTATCTGCCCCTTGCGTGTTTATTGACAAGAACCCTTTCCACACTTATCATCTCTAGAAATGAAACACATCTGGTTTTGGGTACTTGCAACTGGACTGATTGTATTTGTTGCCCTCGACCTGTGGATGAGAAGCTCTGGCTTCCATGGCATTCTACCCGCTTTACTCACCGTGGGTGCATTCACCATCCCCATCTCGCTCGTCGTTTATTTTTATGAGGGTATCAGGGATCGAGATATTTCAAAACCACTCCTCTCCGCCTGTTTCACTGCCGGGGGTGCTCTGGGGTTAGCTACGGCGGGGCTCATAGAATTCAGCACGCTAAAAACACTTGACCCCGGAGCACTGGTAGCAGTCGGGTTCATTGAGGAAACCTCCAAATTGATATTCCCGGCCTTCATGTATCTTCTATGGCGCGACCGCCACGAAGCCGATGGCCTCCTCTTTGGCGTAGCCGCTGGCATGGGTTTCGCAGCCATGGAAACAGTAGGATATGGCTTTTTGGCTTTTACCCAAAGTCAGGGGAACCTCGGTTCTTTGGAACAAACACTACTGCTAAGAGGGCTACTGTCACCGGCCGGGCACGTGGCCTGGACGGGATTGGTATGCGCAGTGCTCTGGAGAGAGCGTCAGAAAGCCGGGCATGTCGCGCTAAATCTAAACCTGATATTCGCTTTTTTAGGCGCAGTAACCTTACACGTATTATGGAATGTGGTAAATACGATAAATATGCCATCCGTTGTTTCTTATGGAGGCATGGTAATCATAGCAGCAGCCAGTTTGGCTTTCCTTATATCGCGCTACCGAGAGGCGCGCCACAACCTGCCTTAGTCCACAGTTTGATCTCTATTCCTATACTCACGCGATTTAACATTTATTTAATATTTTGAACCCAAAAAGTCATGACTCCTTAATGCACTGACTGTTAGAATTTCTGTTGATTGTAGTTTTATATTATTTTCGGGAGTTTCAATATTAAAAGCTCCCTGAAACGTTGATTTGGTCGGAGATGTGGGAGTGGGATTACCTACATGAATAAATCCGGTAGGCAGTGCGTCTTGTTGATTGACGATGAAGATCGTATTGTTAACTTTCTTGCCATGAAGTTAAAAATATCAGGTTATGAGGTGCTCTGCGCCGATGAAGGGGAAAAAGGGCTGGAGCTGGCGAAGACAGCCGAACCCGACATCATGTTGCTTGACATTATCATGCCCGGCATTGATGGCGTGGAGGTACTACGCAGATTGCGCCAATTTTCGAACATCCCGGTGATAGTGTTAAGTGCTAAAGACAATATATCGGCAGAGGTGTTAAGTCTCGGAGCCAACAGCGTCATGAGCAAACCATTCAACCCGGATGAACTTATGTCCAGAATCAGGACCTTGCTTAAGCCAGGTTACGACTCCTGAGGGTCAATTTTTCACTAAATAAACTGCCGAGACAGTTGTTCAATTCGGCTCATATGATCCTGATTTAATCTAAAATTCATTGCCAGACAAGTTTGCCGGGCGTGCTCGGTTTTGGTCGCCCCTGGAATAGTTAATACTATGTCACCGTGATAGTTGACCAACCAGTTAAGCGCTACCTGCGAAGCCGAAACGTCGTGAGCCCGGGCAATGTCTACCAGTGCTTCTACTAACTCTCTACTCTTTTCAATTTTACTCTTGAAGACTCGCTTGCGCATCAGTGGAAGTATATCTGCAAATTTTGGATTATTGTGATATTTACCGCCCAGCAGCCCCTGTGCCAGCGGTGAATATGCGATTATGCTTATGTTAAGTTCTTTGGCAACCGCCAAAATGCCGTTCTTCTCGATTCTGCGGTCTAACAAGCTGTATCTAACCTGATTGGATGCCAAAGAATAGCCACGAGCATTCAAGGCCTTCTGCGCGCGGCGCATACGTTCCGCAGAGAAGTTACTCACGCCTACGGTCTTTATCTTCCCGGTATCAAGCAAGTCTGCCATGGCCCCCATTTGCGCTTCGATAGAGGAAATCGAATAAGGCAAGTGCACCTGAAAAAGGTCTATCCTGAAAGGCGCCAGGTGTTTCTCCCGTGCGGGGAATGTTTTGGCAATGGTTGAGGCAGTCCGCATTATCGGGTTCCACTTGGTGGCAATGATAACATCGCCGTTATGCTTGCCTGCCTTTTGCAACGCCATGGACAACGCCACCTCGGAGCGCCCAAAACCATACATTTCAGCAGTATCAAACCAGTTAATTCCTCCTTCAAGCGATACACGAACGATTTCATTCACTTCGTCCTGTTGCGGGGAATCCCAGTAGGCGGCCATGCTGTTGCCCGAAAACTGCCAGCATCCAAGCCCGATAGGAGAGACCATCAGTCCACTCTGGCCAAGCTGTCTTTGTTTCAATCCGCCCATGACTATCCTCCCTTGAGAAAATTCTCAAATAATTGCTATAAAGAATCTCGACACTCTTTTTTCATTCTTTGCGAGTCTCACAGCTACTGAGCCTGAACAGATCTAAATAAATGTTTGTAAGTCTCTACTAACTTGTTATCTCTTACTCAGCAAACTAAAAGAGAGGATATTTAATCCTCTCTTTCGTTTCCCTAATTGTTCCCAGGTTCAGGCAGCTCGCGAAAAAACGCGCTTTCTTTCACCGCTAAATGGCCGATTTGAGGATGACGGTGCTCCGAAGCGGCGTGTCGGACGTTTTTCTATTTCGATTTTTGGTGCCACAACGGCGTAATCGAAACCCGGCAAGCTGCGCCGTTCGATCCTTTTATTGAGAATGCGCTCTACGGCTCGCACCATCTCGCCATCTTCCGGGCTGACCAAGGTAAAAGCCTCACCTGTCTTGTCGATGCGGCCAGTGCGTCCAATACGATGTGTGTAGGCATCGGTGGTATCCGGCATATCGTAGTTGATCACATGAGAAATCCGCAGAACATCTATGCCACGTGATGCAATGTCTGTCGCCACCATTATTTTAACTTTTCCGTTGCGGAAACTGTCGATGGCTGCCTGTCTGCGCGCCTGCGCCAGGTTTCCCTGGAGCGAGGTGACATTGAAACCTGATCTTTTGAGCTGTTCGGCTACGCGCTCGGCGCGATGCTTAGTGCGGGTGAAAACGACCACAGATTCTGTCTCCACCTGACGCAACAGCTCTGCGAGCAGCGCGCTTTTCAAATGTTGTTTAACGGGGTAAATCGCATGTGACACGCTGCTAGCAGGCGCTGCATGCCCTATCTGGACAGTAACAGGGTCATGAAGATAAGTTTGAATCAGACCGCGCACATCAGCCGGCATGGTAGCAGAAAACAATAACGTCTGCCGCTTCTCAGGCAGGCATTTCAATATGCTCTTGATGTCAGGTAAAAAACCCATGTCAAACATGCGGTCAGCTTCGTCGATTACCAGTAGTTCTACGCTGGACAAATCTATGCTGCCTTGCCAGATGTGGTCCAGCAAGCGTCCGGGACAGGCAACAGCCACGTCAACTCCGTCACGAAGGTTGCGCACCTGCTGGGACATGCCTACGCCACCGTATAGCGAGATGCCGCGTATTCCTGTACGGCGCCCCAACGAGGCAATGGCTTCATTAGTCTGTTCAGCCAGTTCGCGCGTAGGGGAAATCACCAAAGACCGGATATTGCCACGCTTGTGCGCCACCAGCTTTTGAAGCATAGGCAAAACAAAGGCAGCGGTCTTTCCAGTCCCCGTTTGGGCCAGCCCGATGACGTCCTTGCCAGCCAGTGCATGCGGTATAGCCTGAGCTTGTATCGGCGTAGGTGCGGTATACCCCGACAGCCTGACTCCTCCCATAACGCTGGGAAGAAGCCCGAAGGATTCGAACGACCCGGCTGTAATGCTCTCGGGAGGGAGTTCGGGCATAGGCTCCATAGCCTCAGGGCCCAGATTTACTACGGCTCTCTTGGGATTATTGATCCTGTCGCGGCACTCAGGACAGTGCTTGGGTTCTCTGAAAAATCCCTTGGCTTTGAATATTTCCTGTTCGTTGGTACTGAAGATAAAACTCGTTCCGCAATCGGAACACTGGATAGACTTGTCCTGAAAAATCAAAATGACCTCTCTCTAAAGATGATAATTTTAGTCGGAGTTCGGGTCAGTGATGTAATGAGGAAAATCCGTGGAGATTCAACGCAAATTGCACAGCCAAAACTTGAACTAATACACTATTATATCACACATGATTCGCGTTATGCAAACTTGCGTGTTCGCGTTATGCAAACTTGCGTGCCTGAAGTTAATAAATCCCTGCAGGAGGCCACCGTGGGTATTCTTCTGCTGCAGCTAAAGTCGAGAACGCCATATATTCAAATAGTTTACCGGGTGAATCGCACAACCGTAGCATCCAGGGGGATGAAAACCCACTTCTGGAATCTGCTTGAGGCGGTCCGTCCCCGAACGGAAAAAGGGGAAGGGGAACAAGCTAGGATTATTCCTCCTGGTCCTCGTGCCCGGAGGACTTTCTGTCGCGTAAACGCATCGTCTCGCTCAGAATTTTCTTGCGCAAGCGGATACTCTGGGGGGTAACCTCCACCAGTTCGTCCTTGTTGATAAAATCGATTGACTGCTCCAGACTCATGATGATGGGTGGTGTCAGCTTGACGGCGATGTCCGAGGTTGATGAGCGGATGTTGGTTTTCTTTTTTTCTTTGCACACGTTCATGGCGATGTCCGTGGTGCGCGGGTTGGTGCCGATTATCATACCTTCGTATACCTCCGTGCCGGGGCCAACGAAGGTCAACCCCCTTCCCTGCGCATTATTCAGACCATAGGCTACTGCTTCGCCCAGTTCGGAAGAAACGATGACACCTTGTCTCGGAGAGACTATATCCTTCCTCCACGGTTCGTAGCCCGTGAAGACGCTGTTCATCACGCCTTCTCCGCGCGTAGCGGTGATAAAGGCGCTCCTGAAACCGATGAGCCCCTTGGTAGGTATGCGAAATTCGAGGTGAACGTTGTTCTGGCCGTCGTTGTGCATGTCGCGCAGCTCGGCCTGGCGTTTGCCCAGCATCTCGGTGACTGCGCCAATATAT
>CAZUXO010000215.1:0-8711 GCA_964624325.1 uncultured Dehalococcoidales bacterium | reverse complement strand
AGCGATCAGCTTTCAGCTTTCAGCGCTCGGCTTTCAGCTCACTGACGAGGGACGACAAGTATGAAGCTGTAAGCTTTCAGCGCAAGGAACTTGGTGAAATTCCTCCTAACCTCCCTTTCGCCAAAGGGAGGAAAACAACGCTGGATTCCGGCTTTCGCCGGAATGACAAACGGAGCTATATTTTTTTTGGGAAACAAATGCCAATTCTCAGGCAGAGGGTCTGCCTAAGAAAGGGTGAATTGAATTCAATTGCCCAGGCGTGGAAACAATTCCGAAATGCCTCAATTACGGCTCTCCCCTGACATTGTTTACCCCCTCCTTGTTAAGCATCCGCGCGCAAGCCAGCAGTTTATCTTCGTGGGTGGAGAAACCAGACATCCCGAAAGGCATGCCGCGGGGAAGAGGGGCATCGCCTTCACCCCACAGCATCTTCTTGGCCTTTACCAGCTTAACCAATGCCGTGATAGCCAGCATGAGGGCGGGAAAGTTTTCGGGTGAAGAGGTGAGGATATCCTCTATCTTCATGCGCACGATGGCTATCTCCTGATCGAAGCCTCTAAGATATGACGCTGCCTCAAGAGCCCGCTGCTGCTTGCGGGTAAGACGGTTGGAATAGAAGCCGTGGGTGCGGGCGTTTTGGTTGCCAAGAGGAGCCCCGCGTTTTGGGTTAGGTTGGATGTTATCTGACATAGGGATATTATAGCACGGATGTACTGGTGGTGTCAAGGAAACACGATAAAGCATTCAGCTATCAGCAGTCAGCTACCAGCCTACTGAAGGGGAACGGAAAACGCTGGATTCCGGCGTTCGCCGGAATGACAAGTGTGCAGCTGTCAGCAGTCGGCTATCAGCTTTTGGTATGGCAACGCGAAGTACGGGATTGCCACAGCCACTGCGTGGCTTCGCAAAGACGGGGAGGAAAATCCCTCTTAATCTCCCTTTCGCGAAAGGGAGAGCTTTCAGCAATCAGCGGTCAGCTATCATCTAACTAGCGATAACGACTGGATTCCGGCGTTCGCCGGAATGACAAGTGTGCAGCTGTCAGCAGTCGGCTATCAGCTAACTGGCGGGAACGTCAAACTCTGGATTGTCGGGTCGTGGTCTGGGGGTACAGACTACAGGCGTCCGACAATGACAACACGGAATAGAGAACTAGATTGCCGCGTCGCTCCGCTCCTCGCAACGACGGGCGGGGGACGGGATTGCCACGCTTGACGGCTATCAGCTATCAGCGGTCAGCTATTGGACTGGATTCCCGCTTTCGCGGGAATGACATTAAAAGTGCGAGAATGACAACGATCCCGAGATAAGATTGCCGCGCTTCGCTCGCAACGACGAAGGGGAAAAAGAAGAGGGGCCCCCTTGCGGGAGCCCCTCTTTTCCTATCGGATTACCTTATCTTCCGAATGCTTTGTAGTCTAGACTACGCGGCGAGTGCGGATGATGAGGATGATCACGGCCAGGGTCAGCAGTGCGCCGACGCCAACGATGATCCAGATGTAGGACGGTGTGGTTACTTCAGGCTGAGCGATAACAATTGTAGCCTGAGGCAGTGTCAGAATCGGGGCTGGAACAGGAGCAGCCACGGTAACTGTCACGGCCGGAGGATTGGCAGGGATAACGATAGTAGGAACGGCAGGAATACTAACCGTTATCACCGGAGCGGGAACCGATGTCTGAGTCACAACGACTGCAGGCACAACAGCCGGGATGGTGGTGAAGGCGCTGGTTACCCAGGCGCTGGTGCCGCCAGTCATGCTGCCGCGTACGCGCCAGTAGTAGTCAGTATTGTTGGACAGAGCCGTGGCCGTCCAGACCCAGGCGGTAGTAGGCACCGAAATGGTAGGAGTTACCAGGGTGGTGAAGTTGGGTGAGGTGGATACCTCCAGCTGATAGCTGGTGGCACCCATCACAGAATTCCAACCGAAGGCCGGGTTAACGGGCACGTTGATAGCGCCGGGTAACGGAGCGAGGGCCACAGGAGCGGTAGGAGCAGCTAACGCCGTGACGAAGGTGGAGGTGGCGCTGCTAGCATATCTGAAGCTGGTTACAGGAGCGCCAGTGATGAAATCATTGGCGCCGCCGTCGGTGGCACACGCAGCCCACACGTTGACAGTGTACGAAGTGCCAGGAAGCATGCCGGTGTAGGTGGCTACGCCCGTAGTGGCACCAACGAGGAGGCTGGTTTGAGTAGCAGCTACATCGGCAGCAGTGTAGAACCTAGTTTGCCCGAGGGTTCCGGTGGGGGCGACGACTACGTAGTAGTCAGTAGCGTTGGCCATGGTGTTAAAGGTGATCGTAGCGTTGCTGGTGGAGGTGTTAATAAAGGTGATGATATTGGGAACGGTCACCAGGTTAGAGACAACCACACCATCACCCTGTTTGCCCATCTGGTCGGTATAGGTCCAGATAATAGCGTTGGTGGTGGAGTTACCAGTGGTAGCGCTGTTATTGCCGAGAGCGAAGAGCTGGACGTTTCCGCTGGTGGAAGTTGTAGCAATAACCAGTGTCCTCAAGGCATTTCCGGGGAGATCGGAGGTTACGCCGGCATCAAGTTTTTCGGCAGTAACTTCAAGGCCGCGAACGCGGGCCACATCGCCGGTGCTGGAAGCATCAGCGACATAGACGAGGCCGCTGCCATCGCCCGAGCCGGCGACGCCGCCCGGTGCAGCTACGATGCCAGTGGCACCGTTGATGCCGAGGGCATCGCCGCCAGCGCCATTGTCAACCTGAACAAAGCCGGTGGCGGAGGTGGCGGAGGGGAAGCGGAAGATACCATTTTCGGTCCCGGTCGCCGATTTGACAGCGACGAAGATGTTGCCGGTGGAGGCAAAGTCAGCCGCCGGAGTGATGAAAGCGTTATTGATGGCGGTGCCATTGACTGTTGCGACAACAAGAGGAGTCACGGGAACTGTAAGCAGCGCCCAGGTGACGGCGCCGGTGGTGCCGATGGTGCCCTGGGCGACTTCAACGTTCGCAGCACTGAAGGCCACGGCCAGCAGTGTGGTAGCGTTGACCGATACAATCTGGCTGACGGTGTAACCACCGCCGAAAACAGAGAGAACAAGAGGAGAAGCAGCTAAGGTAGTGGGTGTCCAGAGGTACCCGCTGGTAGCGGTCTGCTGGATGTTGCCCGCAGCATCGCCAACCAGGGCGGATGTGCCGCTCTGAATTAACACGCTGGTTATGGCAGCGCCAGTGGCGGTCCAAGCGGTGCTGGAGAAGGAATCGCCATTGTTGGTGGACTTGTATAACTGCTTGCCACCTGCAACATAGTAGAACAAGGTGTTAGTCGTGGCGTAGGCAGAGTCAATCGCTATTGTGCCGATGACAATGCCGGCAGAGGTGGAAGACACGCGCTCCCAGTTGCCGCCGAAGTTGCGCCACAGGAAGTCAGGAATGGCGTTGGTGAAATCGAAGTTAGCCGGGCTAGTGAAAGCACCAAATACAGCAGTATAGGAAGAAACACCAACTTCGGTGGCCTGCTTCATATACAGTGTGGTTGGAGTAGTGGGAATGGTGCCAGTCGTGACTATCGGAGTAGGAGTGGCGCCGGTAGGCCCGGTAACCGTGAGACCGGAGAATACGCCACTGGAGAAAGTCATGGTCGCGGTCTGGCTATTTGCGCCGAAGTTGATGGTGGCCCCGGTGGCCGGAGTTACAGGAGAAGTCGGCGCGGGGGTAAGAATTCCGGTAGCCGACTGCGAGAAAGTAGCCAACTGAGCAGTACCAGCTGAAGTGATAGTAACCGTTATAGTAGCGTTCATGTCCTGGGCGAAGGGAGTGCCCGAAACATCTACTATTTGGCTACCGTTCGGGTCGTTGGTTTCAGCAGTGGTAGGAGTTCCAGTGCCAGCAGTGAGGGTCCAGGTGCTGCTACCGGCCACAGTGGCCGTAACAGTCAGAACCTGACCAGCCGCGGTTGAAGTCCATACGTTGCTGGCGATTGTACCGCCGGTTGCGGACAGTGTGTTGAGAGCGCCGCCACCAGCGATGGTGATCTTAGAGGCGTTCATGTCCAAAGCGAAGGTATTGGCAACACTGTAGCCAGGGAAGACGAAGCTGCCGTTCGTGTCGGCAGCCGTGGCGACTACAACAGGCGCAACACCGCTAAGCAATGCAAGAGAAAGAGTCGAGTTGCCGGTGGTGGTCAAGGTGGCCACACCGGTGGCGTTGAAAACGAGAGTGAGGGTAGTGCCCGGTACGGCAGTGCCGACACCCGTCACAGCAGCTGTGGTCTGTACAGCGGTGACAGAACCTGAAGCAACCGTAACCAGAACGCTGGCGGCTGCAGAGGCCGACAGGGTGATGGCGTCGCCAGAACCAGAGTTGACGGAGGTGATGGTGTAGGCGTCGCCGGTGCCGATGCCACCGGCGGTGATGGTGAAGGCATCATTGAGCTGAGTGATAGGGCCTGCGCCGGTAGCGCTCATGAAGAGCTCGCCATTTGGGGCGCCTACCAAGTTATTGTTGACCTGGGTATTGTTGATCAGGGATAAGGCATGAAAAGTGGTATAGGTAGAGTTCGTCGACATCCAGAAAGCGGTGTCGTCCGCAGCTCCGGTGGTGGTGCCGCCGACCAAAACTAATAGTGGTGTGTTGGTGGTAGCATGGGGGTTCTTTACCTGTACGTAAACACGGTTAGCATTAGCATGGACATTGAGCTGTTTACCGGTAAAGGTGGGGGCAGCGCCGACCGTTACGCCGGTGGCGATGATGGTGCTGCCAGCCTGGTTACCGGCATAGATATTGGCCGAGGCGAAAGTGCCGGTGACATCAAGGCTCGCAATGCTCGTGGTAAACTTATCTCCAGGCCCGTTACCGGTGCTGGAAGTGCTGGAGAGTTTGGCGGCCGTGGAAGTTCCGGGGACGGCCAAGCCGGTGAAGCGGTAGATGCCGTTGGCCGTGCCGCCCAAGCCGAAGTAGAAGTTGGCATTGGTGACGGCATTGAAGTCGGTGGTGAACCCGACAGCGGAGGTGGTGTTGGCACCAGAAATTGAAGCCGGGTTGGAGATGTTAGCGCCCCAGGCGCCGCCAAACTGGTTAATACCAACATAGGTGGTAGCAGCGGCGGAACCGATGGCGACGGTAAAGCGGTCAGTGGGGTAACTGGGGGAGAGGGTGACCGAAGTGATGGTAGTGAGAGTCGCAGCAACAGAAGCGGCAAAGTCGTTGGTGCCGAGGATGACAAAGTTATAGTAGGCGGTGCTCTCATCCATATAGTAAACGTTAGCGGTCGTGGCGGCGGTGCCGACTACCACTATATAGCGGCCGTTCCACGGGGATACGGCCATGGCGCTGACGGCGGTGGCTGTGCCGGCAGTGATATTAGCTTCTGCAATGAAGGTGGGGGCGGCGGTGTTGGCGTTGGTGGATTTGTACACGGTGGGTACGCCACCGGAAGTAGTAGCCGCATAGTACAGTACGGATGCCTCTGTAGGTGATGCAGCCAGAGCGGTAACACCTGTACCGATAGTAGATATGACGATAGGCCAGGTGCGGCCGCCATCGATGGATTTGAGGATGACATTGGATCCGCCGACTTTAGCGGCCACGAACAGGGCGCTGCCATCAAAGGCCTGCGCCATGGGACCCTTAACCTCCACGGTGGTGGCGGGGTTAAGGACTGAAGCCCCGGCCACATAGGGCATAACCAGCCCGGTGGCATCGGGGGTGACCATCTTGGTCCAGGACTGGGTGCCAGCGCTGACGCCGACGGGAGAAGCCATCACGAAGAGGCTGACAATCGTCATGGCGGAAAGCACCACGCCCAGTATTTTGTTAATTTTGGTTTTCATCGACCTTTGAATTCTCCTTGTTTATTTATTTATATGGTACCGTCTCCAAGGCGTTAACCTTTAGAGACGACTAAAGTCAAAGCCTTGTTGTTGCTTGCGCTTTACTGCGCTCTCCCTTGCGGGCACTATACAATCGTACCACCTCCTTTTATACAGGTTCTAACTTAATATCATACCATACCCTGTCAAGGGGTCAAGGAAAATAGCTTTCAGCTGTCGGCTCTCAGCTATCAGCCTACTGAAAAGGACTGGGAACGACTGGATTCCGGCGTTCGCCGGAATGACAATGATAAAGCTTTCAGCGGTCGGCTTTCGGCGTTCAGCCTTCAGCTTACTGGCGAGGAACGGGGAACGATAGATTGTCGGGTCATGGTCTGGGTGTACAGACCACAGGCGCCCGACAAGGACAAACGACCAGAGATGAGATTGCTACAGCCACTGCGTGGCTTCGCAACGACAGAGAGAAAATCCCTCTTAATCTCCCTTTCGCCAAAGGGAGAGCACCACCCCGCAAGGATACGCTGGATTCCGGCGTTCGCCGGAATGACAATGATGAAGCGGTCGGCTGTCAGCTTTCAGCGGTCGGCTGTCAGATGACTGACGGGAATGACAAGCGGCTGCCAGTTCTTGCCAGATCCTTCGCTGCGCTCAGGATGAGGGGGCAGCGGTCAACAGGATGGAAGATAGGATTGCCATAATTCTAATTGCGACATCGGGGGATAACCAAATGTCTTTGCGAAGCCTCGTGTCCGCTGTTATACTTTAATGACAACGCTATTATATAGAGGTACCGGAGGCAATCAAGATGAAGACCTTTCAGGTAATTCGCAACGGAATTGTTTTTGAGTTTTCACCTGAGCCTAAGGGTGGATATACGGTGACAGTCCCTTCTCTGCCGGGATGTATTTCTTACGGCGAAAGCTTCGAAAAAGCAACGACTATGATAATGGACGCCATGAAAGGCTGGTTAAGCGTAGCACGGGAAGAAGGCATCCCCATCCCCGACCAGTTCAATACGCTCGAGGCTATCGCGGTCTGAGTCACTCTCATGACATCAGAACTGCCTGTACTGAAACCGCAGAATGTCGTGCAGGCGCTAGAAAAAGCGGGATTCGAAAGAAAGAGACAAACAGGTAGTCATATCATAATGTACAAACCCGGATTGCGCCGCCCCATTTCTGTTCCTCAACACCCCCAGGATATGCCCAACGGTACCCTCAGAGCAATAATAAGAGAAGCCGGGTTGACAGTGAAAGAGTTCCTGGCTTATTTGTGAGGAAATTGTCAGCTTTCGGCTAACTGACGGGAACGACGGATGCTGGATTGTCGGGTCATGGCCCGACAATGACAAACGGAATAGAGGACTAGATTGCCGCGTCGCTCCGCTCCTCGCAACGACGGGCGGGGGACGGGATTGCCACGCTTGACGGCTATCGGCGCTCAGCGGTCGGCTCACTGACGAGGGACGAGATTGCCACAGCCACTGTGTGGCTTCGCAAGGACGGGGGGAAAATCCCTCTTAATCTCCCTTTCGCCAAAGGGAGAGCACCACTCCGCACGCTGGGTTCCGGTGTTCGCCGGAATGACAATGATGGAGCTATCAGCGTAAGGATAATTGGGGAAATCCCACTTAATCTCCCTTTCGCCAAAGGGAGAGCACCACGACGAGCTGTCAGCGGTCAGCTTTCAGCTGAGGTCTGACCATGGGGACTGGATTCCCGCTTTCGCGGGAATGACAAGTGTGAGGCTGTCGGCTGTCAGCAGTCGGCTACCGACTAGAACGATGGACGCTGGATTGCCGGGTCATGGCCCGACAATGACAAGGGATTACAGCCGTTCTTTGCCAAGGCTGGCCAGGAAGTCGGCGTTGGTGCGCGTCTTGCGCAGGTGTTCGATTATGCGCTCGGTGATGTCCACAGAACCGCCCGAAGGTCCGTCTGACGAAATCATGGACACCATACGGCGTAACAGCTTGATTTGCTTTAAGGTAGCTTCATTCAGCAGCAGGTCGTCGCGGCGTGTGCCGGAACGGGTTATGTCAATTGCCGGGAATACGCCGCGCTCGGCCATTCTGCGGTCAAGGTGAAGCTCCATATTGCCGGTGCCCTTGAACTCTTCATATATAAGGTCGTCCATACGGGAGCCAGTGTCCACGAGACAGGTGGCAATGATGGTAAGGGAACCGCCTTCCTCTATGTTGCGGGCAGCGCCGAAAAACTTTTTGCCGGGGTGCAGCGCCACCGGATCGATACCACCGGACAGGGTGCGGCCAGATGGGGGCATAGCCAGGTTGTAGGCACGGGTGAGACGTGTGATACCGTCCAGCAGAATGAGGACGTCCTTGCCGCCCTCCACCATGCGCTTGGCTTTTTCCAGAGCCAACTCGGCCACACGGGTCTGGTTTTCGACAGCTTCGTCAAAGGTGGCAGCGATAACCTCGCCCTTGACGGAGCGCTTCATATCAGTGACCTCTTCAGGCCGTTCACCGATAAGGCATACAATGAGGGAAAGGTCGTTGTAGTTGCTGGTGGCGGCGTTGGCGATAGCCTTGAGCAGCATGGTCTTGCCGGCCTTGGGCGGAGAAACTATAAGCCCGCGCTGGCCGCGTCCAATGGGGGCTACCAGATTAACAAGGCGAGTAGCAAGCATATCCTGACGAGTCTCCAGATCAATAAGTTTGTCAGGAAAAGTGGGGGTGAGGGTGCTGTAAACGGGACGGCCGCGGGCCATGTCCGGATTGATATCGTTGATAGCCTCTACGCGCAGCAGGCTGTAATATTTTTCACCAGCCTTGGCCGGACGTCCCTGTCCTACCGCCGTATCGCCGGTGCGCAGACCGAAACGGCGAATCTGCGACTGAGATACATAAACATCAGATCGGAAGAGCGTCGTGTAGGGAAAGAGTGTTCAGAG
>CAZUXO010000214.1:0-6008 GCA_964624325.1 uncultured Dehalococcoidales bacterium | reverse complement strand
CTCATCGCGGAGGGTGGTGTAGCATATTCCAACTTCTTCGATATCTTTAGCATTCTTTACGAAATCCAACAGTTTTTCCGTTCCTTTGGATCGGCTATGCGCCTGGGTCACTGGCATAATCTCGCCATCTTTGAGCGTCAGAATCGGTTTGACATTCAACATTGAACCGAGCAAGGATTTGGCCTTTCCAATTCGCCCGCCTTTAGCCAGGTATTCCAGTGTGCCAAACAGCATCAGCAATTTGGTTCTGGACACCATATTTTTAGCAGCAACGGCAATCTCATTCAGTCCTTTACCGGCTTTAGCCATTCTGGCGGCAGCGATGACAATCAGCCCCATCGCTATGCTTATGTTTAAGCTATCTATGATTTCTATGGGACAATTGATTGTTGACATCTTGCTGGCTTGTTCGGCGACATTGGCCGTGCCGCTCAGTTTGGAGGATACATGAATTGAGATGATTCCGTCGGCCTCCTTGGCAAGTTTGGTATATACATCCACGAAATCCTTCAGCGTGGGCTGGGAGGTGGTAGGGAAAACAGGGCCATTCAGCAACCTCTGATAGAACTCCTCATCTGTTATATCGACCCCGCCGCGGTATGAAGTGCTGCCAAAAATCACAT
Organism: uncultured Dehalococcoidales bacterium; assembly: GCA_964624325.1. Classification (GTDB taxonomy): domain Bacteria; phylum Chloroflexota; class Dehalococcoidia; order Dehalococcoidales; family UBA1222; genus SURF-27. The sequence goes on along the minus strand of CAZUXO010000214.1, from coordinate 5,385 downwards.
ATTGTGGTATTACCGTGATGTCCAGATCTTTTACTAACTGGGGCGGGAAATCAGCATCACTGTCGGTAACTATTTTAACAGACATATTTAACCTCCTCTTTGTATTTAGCTTCCTTGATTATTTACGCGGCCAGGCTCGTACTAATATTTTAACAATTACTTATATTGTGCCTTCATATCGACAATACTACCGCGGTTTGAATCCCTCTCCACGGAACCGAGGTATCAATTGGTAGAACCGGATGGGAATTCAGCTCAACCTTCATTCTGAGCGTCTATTTGAGTGATTTAAGTCGACAGGCCTCTCTGCTCGGCCTACGAACTACTCCGCCCATATCATAATTGGAGGAATGTCTCATCCGTTCATCTTGGGATGACTCCTCAGGTTTGCGAATATCTGGATAATAAAAAGGCATAGCATGACGAGTCCCCACACCAAAGAGGTTTTCCATGGCATCACTACAAATCCGTAGTTCATTGCGTAATAGAGGCTCAGGTAGGGCACCAACCACATCCAGTTTTTCCTCCAATTCTCACGGAAATTGATTTTCAAAACATGATCAAGCAGCCATTCCATGAGTAAAAACGCTAGGAATATCCCTAGAAATATGCTATAGCGGACTGTTTTTTGTTCCTGTGTGACCAGGATGATACCGTATGCAGCAGGAATCGCCAATAGCAAATAAATCCACCCAATTCGGCCCAGGAGAGCTAACCCGCGCTTCCTAATTATGAAGATTAAAATCAAGAAGACGCTGTTTACTAATCCGAGTATAAAGAAAAACTCTTCTAACATTTAGAGTAGTCTCTCCCTAAAAACAAGGGTTATTCTTCCTCTGTTGTCTTATCACCAGTTTTCGTCATTACTATAGTGGCATATTATTCTTGACGAATCCTATTGTCAATAAATTTAAACGACCCATACTACGGTCCGCCCATCTTCATGCCTATCCGCTTGTGCCTGCAGACACTGCCCAACTAAAGAACATTAATTCCGGATTTTTCTTTCAGTTCGATCTGGTGTTGAACAAACCTACTGCGTCGTCAGAGCTCCGATACCGAGCGCGTTGCGCAGTAAGTATGCTATCCAGTAGAATCAACACGATACAATAGCAGAAGGGTATTTGTTGATGAATGTACTGATAATTAACAGGAGCCCGCATATAAGCGGCTGCACCTACACCGCCCTTTCGGAAGTCGCTGGGCAGCTTAACAAACATGGGATCGAGACCAACATATTCCACATCGGAACCGCTCCCATCCGTGGTTGTTCAGCTTGTGGCAAGTGTGCACAAACCGGGCATTGTGTTTTTAATGATGATCCGGTCAACGAGTGTATCGACCTGGTCAGGGCAGCTGATGGTCTTGTGGTCGGATCCCCGGTGTATTATGCCTCCCCAAACGGGGCTCTATGCGCTTTTTTAGACAGGATGTTTTTCAGGAAATCTGCTGAGTACGCCTATAAGCCGGCTGCTGCCGTAGTCAATTGCCGCCGTGGAGGGGCGACCACTGCCTTTGATACCCTGAACAGATACTTCTCCATTTCGAGAATGCCCATCGTTACGTCACAGTACTGGAACGAAACGCACGGAACTACTCCTGCTGAGGTAAGACAGGATTTGGAAGGCCTGCAAACCATGCGTACCCTGGGCGATAACATGGCCTGGCTGATAAAATGCATTGACTATTCCAGGCAGGCTGTGCCTTATCCCGTTAAAGAGCCTCCGACCCCGACGAATTTTATTCGTTGAAACGAAATAGCCGATATCAAAATATCTTGATAGCTACAGGCAAAATGCTCAAGATTGTTTTCAGGTGTTTCGGTGTGCGTGTCCAAATCCATATGGCCCGATTATCATTTCTTCCCGTTTCCCCCGTAAACCAGGCTGGAGTATAATGTCTTTCCACACATAAACATGAAAAGTATTGATAAAACCATTGAGGAAATTGAGCGTAAGGAGCACGCAGGGCAGCGCGGAACCTGGCGAAAGACATTTTGCCAGAAATATAAGGCGGCCATTGACCTATCCCGGAAAAACACGTATCGGGATTTTATCGATAAAATCAGCCGCCAACAAGAATCCGTTACATGCGAATTAGGTTGTGACTACTGTTGTAAACAATATTTTTCCATATCAATCGCCGAAGGCATTGTCATTGTCGATTACCTTTATAAAAACAGACAGACTTTAGGGGCATTTATTCGTAATTATGAAAAATGGCGCCAAACCGCCTCGGAGATATCCGACACTGCGGACTTGATATGGGCACACAATTTGAACTCACGTGTCCCCCTGGAATCCAAGATAGAAGCCTCGAATTTCGTGTCCAAAATCTACAACGGATTATCAGTCACCTGTCCTTTTCTCAGGGATTCTGCTTGCTCAATCTATGATGCCAGGCCGATGTCTTGTTCCAGCCATTATTCCATCAGCCCACCCGATTGGTGTTCACCCCAGAGCCCTGACGCTCCCCATATTTATCAGCTGGTGCCCAAAGAGGATGACGTATACAGGATGGCAGATTTAGCCGGTACCCAATTGTCCCTGTATGAACTATCTTTGCCCAATATGATTTATGGGCTTCTTACGGAAGGCCAGGCCGGAGTAGTCTTTAAAATCGATAAGCTGCGCATTAAACAGAATCCTGTTTGAGAACCCCGTACGAAAGACGGGTTTAGGCTCCGTATAAGCATATTATTTTATAAAACGGACCTGGATCTATCTCGGAGATTTAATAGTTGTTATTGCATGTAAACCAGATCAATGATTTGATGGTTTTAAAAGTAACTTATCCTAAAGCACATACCATGTGGCTTGAAAGTCTCGTTATTGTTTGGAGTTAATTGGCCCAACCAGAAGAAAGTCAGGCAAAAACGATAATAGAGACGGTGCTTGAGAGTACGCATTTGGTTTGAACTACCACTTTGTATCTAACTGGTTGATGCCCGCTTTCTTCAGATTCTCAAGCCCCGGCACCGAAGATAGGGTATCGTAGCCTCCCTCTAAAATGGCGTGCACGAGAAGTGGCATGTTTGAGAAAAATATTTTGCTTCTCGGTAGCACGAAGTAGGGCATATCGTTTTCCAGCTTCATCTCGGTCTTTAGGTACACTAGCTGCATGTAGTTTGGATGAGACAGCTTACACCAGTCCGGTGGGCTAAGGGATACTACGCTGGCGCAAACGTACGGCCTGACATAATGTATGGAACACGCGCCTTCAAACAGGAAAGGGCAGGGAATGCCTCGGCTTTCATAGAAGGATAACTCAGCATTAAAGACGCGCCTCTCATCGACGCTCTCCTGTGAGAGAAGTGTCTTCCCATGCAAGCTATTGATACGGTGAAAGCAGGCCCTAATCCTCGTTATGCGCTCTATCCATACATCGTACGCCCGAAGGAAGTTGTGGAATATTTCAACGTGGGAATACAAATAGTGCACGATACACTCGCATTCCTGCAGTGAGGCCGCTATATATAGTGAACAACAGGCAGTACAGCCCTTGGAGCAAGAGATAAGTTTGCCCATGGATTCTGCATCCTGTTTTTGCTTACTTTCAATGTCCAGAAGAATAGTTTTCTTTACCGCAGCGTAATTCACGCAAAAATCTTCCCGCAGCTTTCCGACAGAGCCTTTATAGGCTATGGCGCGGTTAAAGCTGAAGCTGTCTGGTCTGCTCTGACCATCGTTTAACCCGCAGCACTTCTTGAACTTCTTGCCACTGCCGCAGGGACAGGATGCGTTTCTTTCAGTTGCCAAGCTATCTCCCTCAGTGTCTTTGCCTGAGATTGCCCATATCAACTCGTAATGAGTCGGGCTTTCCTTTTTTATCTTGAAACCGATGATATAACAAGCGCATCCAGTTGTAAAACCCGCTTAGAACCCAAGGCCAAAGGAACCTTAAGCGTATGTGATTGGCTCTTTTTTCATTTGAGCTAAAGATATGATAACTTTAGGAGATTGTGAAGGCGCTAGGCTGAGATGTAAGGCAGATGAAGTATAAAGCAAAGGACCATGAAACTGGTTTGTCCCGTCGTCTTGGGTTGCTCGCGACAACACTGGCTGGAATAGGTGTTATCCTGGGAGCCGGCATATATGTGCTGGTGGGTGTTGCCGCCAATCAGGCAGGGAATGCGGTTTGGCTATCTTTTCTAATTGCGGCTGTCGTTGCTGCTTTTACTGGGTTTTCCTACGCACGTTTAGGTCGGCTCAGGCCGAAAAACGCGCCTGAATTCCAATATCTGAATATGGCTTTCGGTCGCACCCGAGCGTTCCTGGCTGGTTGGCTGATCCTATGGGCAACTGTCATATCTTCATCTGCTGTGGCTCTGGGATTTGGTGGTTATCTGGAGCACATCACAGGTGTACCATATCTGGCTGGTGCCATTGGTCTTATCGTCTTATCCTCTTTGGTCGTATTTATCGGAGTAGGACAATCAGTTGTACTTGCTGGTGTACTCACGATTGTAGAGGTCACCGGGGTTATTCTCATAATAGGTATTGGCATCCCATCATTTGGGCAGGTTAATCTTCTTGAAATGCCGATGGGAATATCAGGAGTGATTGGGGCAGCATCTCTGGTCTTCTTTGCCTACCTCGGTTTTGAGGGGATGGCCAATCTTTCAGAGGAAATGAAGGATCCTGAGCGGGACTTACCCAAGGCTATGCTGTTGGCTATTGGCATCAGCACAGTTTTGTACATTCTAGTGGCCATGTCCGCGGTGAGCGTGTTGGGCTGGCAAGATTTAGGTCAATCTAATGCCCCGTTAGCCGATGTAGCCTCCAGGCTACTTGGGACTAAAGCGGACTTGCTTCTGACTCTGATTGCGCTGGGATCAACAGCCAATACTGTTCTACTACTTTTGTTCGCATCATCAAGGGCTATGTGGGCTATGTCTTGCGCTGGAGCACTACCAATGGCATTTTGCGTCATCGGCGATAATCGTCGTACTCCCTGGTTCACCATAATCATAGTGGGAACCATTGCCAGCCTCTTTACTCTGATCAAGAATATTGAGAATGTTGCTGAGTTCACCAATTTTGCCACGCTGCTGGCTTTTGCCGGTGTCAATGCCAGTGCAATAAAAATATTTACAAAGAGCAGGTCATTAAGTCCAAAACAAGTCCTGGCAAACATAGTGCTACCTATATCAGGAATGTTAACTTCACTTTGGCTTGCAATAAGTATTGGATTGCGAATTGCATTGTTTGGTGGGATTATCCTCGCATCCGGAGTTCTTCTTCACTTTCTAATGGATCGTCAGAGACATCGTGTGCTCAAAAAATAGTATTGTTCCTTATTTCCTGAACGAAGCGTAGAAAAACGAACCAACCTTCTACAATTATAATTCGCACATTAACTCGCGAGTCTCTGACATGCGAATCA
>CAZUXO010000213.1:0-4180 GCA_964624325.1 uncultured Dehalococcoidales bacterium | reverse complement strand
TTTGACATACCCCGCGGGTTCTCACGTCGTTTCGCGTGCCGGCAGCGAACAGTATCGCCGCCCACCTTTATTGTGCGCTCCCCGCTCCCAATCACTATGGGCCGGATAGGGGGTGCCGAGGCTTCTTCCAGTTTGGTTTTGGCTTCGGCGGTTACGAACGGGCAGGCAGCTAACTCGGCTTTACCGGCGGCCAAACTCATGGCAAATGCCAGGCAGGTAGGCACCCCGCACTTGCCGCAGTTTGTCTTGGGTAAGAGTTTAAATATTTCGATTCCGCTTAATGCCATGTTTTTCTCCTGCAATCAGAATTCAAATTGATCCGAATCCAAAATATTTGCCAGCATTAAATAGTCGGCATGTTCAGTATCCTGTACTGGAATTTTGGGTTTGGCGTCTTATTACATTATTCCTTCCATGCTGAGCGCCGGGTGTCCCTTTTCAGTCAGGAATCCAATTATCGCTTCTTCAGTGTCGCCAACTGTCTCATCGGCGATCATATCCAGCAGATGGGGGATGCCTATCTCCTGGGCTCTGGCGTTAAACCTGTCCCTGATCTCTTCCTTCAGCATCTTCGGCATCCATACCAGTCTCTTTATGCTGCCTTCGGCTGACAGGAATTTGCGCTGTGCGATGTTATATTTGCTGTGTCCAACGAATCCGGGTGTGCTTATGCCCCCACCTATGGTTCCCGCAAGCGTGGTGAATTTCATGCCAGAAGGGGTCATACCAGCGAACTCGCGGTTGACAGTCATCACCCCGTTGCATGTGGGCAGTATGGCGGCGATACACTCCATGCAGCCGCAGGCGGTAGCAGGGTCCACGATGATACTGTAAAAGTTGTATGAAGGCATCTTGCCGCGGGAGGCTCTGGATATAAAGTCGTTAACACCTTTCCATTGTCCCAGTCTGGCGTCGATGGGCTCCCCTTTCGGGACTGGCTGGTTGGGGCCGGTGGGGTTGATTTCAAAGGAAGCCTTGCAGTCCATCCAGTTATAGGAGCCGCACAAGCCAGTACGCTCGGGAGATATGACACACACGTGGCTGGGCGCAAAGGATTGGCATAGTGTGCACGAGTAATAAGTGTCCGTGGTCTCGTCCGTCATGCCTTCGACACGGGCGTCGCGTAGGGTATAGGCAGCCTTGGCCATAGCCGCAACCTCTTTAACTTTTTCATCAGTAGTGTAGATCTTTACCTGCAGTTTATCGAAAATGCGCCCAAAATCCTGGTGCAGCTTGGAGTGCAGTATGACCCCAATGTCACGCAGGCGGAAACCTTTTTCCACTGCGGATTTGCCAATTCTAATCCATGCTATGTCTCTCTGGCCAATATGCATCACACCCTGTGCGTAATTGATGAGATGATGTACCTGGCGCTCCAGTATTGGCTCGTAATCCTCCTGCCTCTGCCTTCCCGATACTTCAACAGCTATAGCCATCGGCAGCTTGGAGCCCGGTGGTACGTCGGTAATCTCAGGTCCTATGACCTCTATTTTGCCGTCCTCCACTTCGTCCATGCGCTTGGAAGTGATCCATTCAACCATCTGTGTGCGTCCACCACCGCATTCCAGGTAAATTTCGTCACCCCTGACGCGCTCTCCTTCATACGCCGGACCGTAAGCCACCGGGATAGGGATCTTGGCTACATTCACCTTCAGACCGCGCACCTCTAAGGACCGAGCTACTATTTTATCGTGTGGAATATTGGAGACCACATGTTCGTAACTGCATATACCGGTGGGTAATACCTCTGGTATGGCAGTGTCGGCGATGACAGGAAAGCCGAAATTGATCGCTCCGGCGGCATTGGCGTACCACTCGTCACTGACATATCCGAGCGGCATGGCGAAAGCGAAGGTACGGTCCTTGTTGTATATCAGGTTGGCACGGTAATCGCCCGGTTTGATCCCTCCGAAGGACATGGCCACGCGCGCAGCGAAACCAATGGCGAAAACGGTCGCCGATACATCCGGCCCGAAGGGGACGAGTCGCGTCGGCCACCCTATTTGAACGCCTGCAGCTACCAGTTGCTCGGAAAAACGCTGCCCGCCGCTCTCTGCGCACATGAACACATATAAGTTTTTTTGTTGAAGTTCGCCAGCGATTTTGGCGGCAATTTCTTTGGTCGGTGCAGCTCCCAGTATGGCGGCGAAACCAGGCGCAGTTCCGTCTACAAATTCAACGCCGCGTTTTCTAAGAATGACATCATCTGCCGCTCCCAGCCAGATGTTGCTGTCTGAAGGGTCTTCTGTCTTGGTATAGTAGTCAGGCGTTTCAAGATAACGCATGGCCTCAATTAACTCTTCGGCAAACAAGGTTATCATGCCGGCGTCAAGTGCTGGAGCCAGATATGGTAGAGGGTGAATCTCGCGCACGGGTGGAGGCTGTAACCGGTGACAACGGTCAAGTACAGCTTTCATATCCCCCAATTTTTCAACTTTGATCCCAAGCATGGCGTAAATGATGGGGAGATAATATGCCGTGTTGGGGAAGCCCACTGCCTGGTCTGGTCCCCATTTTTTTGTTAATTCCAGATATTTACTATTAGCGCGCTCAATAATTTTGTAGGAGCCTCTGATGGCCGCGGAAGCTATTATTTTAGACATTAGACAGCCTCCATAGATCGGCGCATGTCCATGTCGAAGAGGACGCGCTCCCGAGCTTTATCGATGCCCAGAGCCTTGCGCTTTTTATCTATATGTTCAATCATCAACTTTGCCATTTGTATTGGGTCAGCTTCGAAGGCCCACATACCCCCGTAAATAGCTTCGTAGTCTTTGAATAGGAAGTCTGTTACCTCTTTGCTGCCGATGGTGGGCCAGTTGACGCCGAACACAGTAAAGACGCCGGAACCAACGAAGTATTGCCCGATGGAAAGTGCCTTTTCGCTCATCCATTCCGGGGCAGCGCCTGCGAGAGGCAGGTCGGAAAGGTCATCGCCCAAACCTCCGTCTTTAACCATGGCGGTGGCAGCTATGAGTAGGCGGGCATTGTCCACGCAGGAACCCATGTGCAGCACCGGCGGAATGCCCAGTGCCTCACACACCGAGCGCAGTCCAGGTCCGGCTTCAGATGCCGCTTCTGGTAGCATCAGTCCGACCTTGGCGCAGGCCATAGCGGCGCAGCCCGTCTGCAGCACCAGCACATCGTTCTTGATTAGTTCTTTTACCAACCGCACGTGAACATCATCATGGGTTACTCTGGCGTTATTGCAGCCTACCACACCGGCGACGCCGCGTATGCGCCCGTTGATAATATTCTCGTTGAGCGGGCGGTATGAAGCGCGGAACAATCCTCCCTGCAGATAATTGATGGTCTCATGGCTGAAACCGGCGATGAGGTCGGTTTTATCTTTAGGGATATGGACATTTTTACCTCGATTGGGAAAGTTGTCGATAGCCGTGCGGATAATGTTCTTGGCTGTCTCGATGGCGTTGTGCTCGTCGAACTCGATATGCATTGCACCGGCGATGTGGGCGCGCGCATCGGTGGTGATAATCTTGGTATGGTAGCATTGGGCAACACCCTGTATGCCTTGCATGATGCATTGCACGTCTACCACCAGAGCTTCCAGTGCTCCAGTTACGATTGCCAGCTCCTGCTGGAGGAAGTTGCCCGCAATAGGCATGCCGTGGCGCATCAATATCTCATTGGCAGTGCAACACATACCTGCCAGGTTGATGCCTTGAGCTCCCTTGCTTCTGGCATAAGCGATCAGCTCGGGATCCTGGGCTACCACCGCCAGCATTTCGGCCAGGGGCGGCTCATGGCCGTGGATAATGATATTTACTTCAGCCTCGTTGAGTACGCCTAAATTGATCTGGCTGAAAACGGGGGCTGGCGTGCCGAACATCACGTCCTGAAGTTCGGTGGCTATCATGCTGCCGCCCCAACCATCGGCCAGAGCAGTTCGCATGCTCTGGGCCAGCAAGGTGTGGTAATCCTGATCAACGCCCATGTGTGTGCGGTGCATGCTCTCCACCACTTCGCGGTCGATGCCTCGGGGGGCCACACCCTGTTTGCGCAACAATTCCTGCCGCTTTAGCGGCGCTCTGCGCATCAGGCGCAAATCCCCGTTTTGCTGCCCGAACTCCTGCAAGGCCAACTTCCCTATATCAATGGCAATGGCTTCGTTGGTACGCTCGCCTATCTCAACACCGAAATCGAGGGCCAGCGCCAGCAG
>CAZUXO010000212.1:0-8143 GCA_964624325.1 uncultured Dehalococcoidales bacterium | reverse complement strand
CAGAGAAGGGTAAACTGGGAAAATCCATCACCGACAAGTCACGCGAAGCTGACGTCATACAACGTATCCGCAAACTGGCATCAGAAGACGGTGTTGATGCAAGCGCTGTTGAAAGTGTTTATCGCCGCATCATCGCCGCATCAAAAAGTTTGCAAGGGGTTACCGTGGCTTTCCAAGGGGAACCCGGTGCCTACAGCCAGCAAGCCGCCTACAATTATTTTAGTGCCTCTGTCGAGACCAGACCATACGAAACCCTGGAAGATGTCTTCAAAGCCTTGGAGCGTAGCGATGATACCTTCGCCGTGGTCCCAGTGGAAAACTCGCTGGAAGGCAGTATCAGCAAGACTTACGACTTGTTGCTCGAATCCCCTCTCAAGGTATGCGGCGAACTCAATTTGCGCGTTTCACATTGTCTTGTCGCCAACCCGGAAGCCAGCCTTGACCAAATAAAGAGCGTCTATTCCCACCCTCAGGCGCTGGGACAGTGCCAGGTGTTTTTAAGACACCTCGGATGCCAGACTATCCCTACTCTTGACACTGCCGGTAGCGTGAAGATGATCAAGGAAAGGAAAATTATGGACGCAGCGGCGGTCGCCAGCGCACGAGCCGCCGCCATATACAGCATGCGTATACTCGCCAGCGGCATCGAGGACACCACCAGTAACTTCACACGCTTTTTCGTGCTGGCTAAAGATGATTCACCTCCATCGGGCAACGACAAGACCTCACTTGTCTTCTCAGTGAAGGACCGCCCCGGCTCCCTCTTCGGTTTTCTTCATGAGCTGGCTGAAAAGGGTATCAACCTGACCAAGATTGAATCACGCCCGACTCGGCGCAAGCCCTGGGAGTATAACTTCTACCTGGATTTCGAAGGACATCGTCAGGACCGAGTCATTGCAGAGGTGCTTGATGCTCTTGAGGCTCACGTCATTTTCCTCAAGGTGCTGGGCTCTTATCCCAGAGCTATAACAGACACTGGAGAACAACCGTGAAAATCGCCATCGTCGGCGGCGCAGGCAAAATGGGACAATGGATAGCCCGTTTTCTACTGGCCGAAAAGATGGACCTTATCCTCATCGATAGCAACGAGAGTCGGCTGTCGGCAGCCGGCAAAGAACTTGTAGTTGAGATTACTACCGAGCTGAGTGCTGTGAATTCTGCCGACCTCATCATCATTTCGGTACCCATCATCGCCTTTGAACCGGTAGTAAAAGCATCAAGCCGCTTCGTGAGGAAAGGTCAAACCGTCATCGATATCACTTCGGTTAAAGTTATGCCAGTCGAAACAATGCACAAATATCTGGCGGGATGTACTGTGCTGGGCGCACACCCCATTTTCGGTCCCGGCGCATTGGGACTCGATGGGCATAATATCGTGCTAACCCCCACCACCGAACCTGAAAAAGTGCTGAGCGAACAAGCCAGAGTTTTCTTGGAGCAAAAGGGCGCACACGTAGAAGTGATGACACCCGCCGAACATGATCATCTGATGGCGGTCGTGTTGGGATTGGCGCATTTCATAGCTATAGTGTCAGGTGACACTCTGCTCGGTTTGGACAATTTCGCCAACACGGAGATTGCGAGCGGCGTCACCTTCAGAGTATTGATGACCCTGGTAACCAGTGTTTTGGATGAGGACCCGTCGCTTTATGCCTCGATACAAACCCACCTGCCAGAGTTGCCTGCTATTCAAGATGCTTTCATCGATAAAGCCACACAGTGGGCTGAGATGGTTAAGCAAAAGGACAGCCCGGAGTTTGTTCGCCGTATGACCGAACTGAAAAAGAAGCTGGAGAAAAGAATCTGCGGGGACGGACAGGCTTACCGTGACATGTATCGCATTGCCGGAGGGCGCCAGAGACTGCATTGATGATGAGCGCTGCCTCCAGTTTGAACTAGTTGAAACCCAGCAGGATCACCCCGTTCGCAAGGGCAGACACCAAAATTACCCACCAGTATAAGTCATCGTTCATCACTAGCTTTGACACTACCGCTTCCCAGTGGTAAATTGCATTTGATGCGCAAAGTCGAGATAGAGTCCTATGATAATAACTGGCCTTTGCTATACGCATCCGAGGCCGAATTTCTTGCCCGAGTCCTGGGGGTGGAGATGGTGCGCCTCCACCACATCGGTAGCACCTCTGTACCCGGCCTTCAGGCAAAACCTATCATAGACATGTTGGCTGAAGTGCACAATATAGAGAAAATCGATAGCCTTAATACCCAAATGATGGCCTCAGGGTACACCCCGATGGGAGAGTATGACATCGCAGGGCGTCGCTACTACTATAAGGGCTCAGAAGAAAAGCATAGTCATCACCTGCACGCTTTTCAGAGCGGTAATATGGAGGTTGTCCGGCACCTGCTCTTCCGCGACTACCTGCGCTCGCATACTCAGGAGGCTCGCAAATACGCCAACGTGAAGGAATCACTCTCGACAAAGTTCCCCTACGATATCGATGCCTACACTCAAGGCAAAGACGCACTAATCAAAGAATTGGGTATTAAGGCAACTGCCTGGTCGCTAGCAAATGGACACTTATCGGATTGCGAGGATTGACGCCAGGCAAGGTCTTTATTTTCTGCTGCGCGGCCTGGCAACTTCTTTCTCCACCCCTGTGCATTCCCAACTCCCCTGGCGGTCAAAAACGAACACCCTCAAGCCATAGGGAGACAAGCCCCACGCCCCAGTCCAGCAATGACCGACAAACCACCCATATCCCCTGCCTGAAATCGCCCAAATAGCAACCAGCATAGCATTGGCCACTGCATAAACCATCAAGTGCCTTAAAAAGTCTTTCTTGTCCGCGAAGCGTTTTCGCGCCACCTGGTAGATTGCTTCCTCGTTCATGGCTTCAGGTATTTTGCTCTCCTTGTTGTAGAAATGGGAATTTTATATCACGCCAGGCCAACTCTCTTCAGTTACAAACAAAAACAGAGGCAGGGCTATATAGCCCTGCCTCTGTGGTTAAAAACTTAAGTGTTGGTTAGCTCTTGCTCTTGGTAAAGCAATCGCTACAATACACCGGACGCCCGTTTCTGGGCTCGAATGGTAGCGTGGTGTCCTTGCCACAGGTGGCGCAAACTGCCTGGAACATCTGCCTCTGACCGCCTGTTTCCTGTACGCCCAACCGCTGCTTCTTAGCAGAGCGGCAGGTCGTGCAACGCTTGGGGTCGTTGGTGAAGCCTTTTTTGGCATAGAATTCCTGCTCGGCTCCAGTAAACGTGAAATCGGCCTTGCAGTCTACGCATGCGAGAGTTCTGTCCTGAAAGCTCAAGGATGGCCTCCCTTCTTTTAAACTCGGCTGAAGTCTGTCATCCATGGCCTGGCCTCTGGGTTACGAACAGCGAACTCACAGGATGGAAGCGCCAAACTTTACACCTAGTCGGGATTATTGCACAGGCATTTGGTGTTGTCAATAGGTATAGACCCACCTAAAGTCACCATAAAGCCTGACTAGGACACATTTCCCATTCTACGTATTTATGTTAACTAAACTATCCGTCTTCAGAGCAGGGAAAGCCTCAACAGCAAGACGCGGACCTCAGCTCCTTGCCAGGTTACGCCTTGATCATTACCAGCATCATTTTAAAGCGCTTAATTGCACGTAGAGCGTGCGGCTTACCGGCAGGCATAACGATTATTTCCCCCTGCCTTACAGTGCGCTCCTTCCCAGAGATAGTAACTTCGGCTTCTCCGTCAAGTACCTGTACCAAAGCGTCAAAGGGAGCCGTATGTTCGCTCAATCCCTGTCCTGCATCGAAAGAAAACAGGGTAACTGTACCCGCCTTTTTGTCGACAATTGCCCGACTCACCACAGCGTCCTGCTGGTACTCGACTGCGTTAATAAGGTTGATCGTCAATTCTTCCATCATTGCACGCCTTTCTTTTATATACAAATTATAAATGACTATCGTCGGCTCAGCGGTGACATTTGTCTCACTTTCACAATGGTTTTTGCCCGAGGGGAGAGCACTTTTCTCTCACGGTGACTGAGAAGAAACCATCATCATTCTCCCAAGATATGGTAATATATGCCAAACCACCCTGTAAGCAGAATCAGGGAGAAGCCTCCGCCATATTTCAAGGAGAAAGGCCATGAAAACCCGCACCATACGCCAGCAGGTCACCTTCAAAGCCAGGCCTCATGAATTGTACGAGTTGCTTATGGATGATAAAAAACATGGGCAGTTCACCCGGTCCAAAACTACCATCAGTCGGCAGGTCGGCGGGAAAATTAGCTCTGGCGACGGCTACATTGAAGGCATCAACCTCGAACTTGTGCCTGATAAGAGAATAACGCAGTCATGGCGGGGTAGCGATTGGCCAGAAGGGCATTATTCAAAGGCCACATGGGATTTCACCCTCGTTGCCAGCGGTACACGCATGGTTTTCACACAGAGCGGCGTTCCCGATGACCAGTATGAGCCCATCGCCCAGGGTTGGCGCGATTTCTACTGGGAACCCATGAAAGAGGCACTGGAAAAGTAAGCCTGCATCGAAAACGCCTGTCTGCTAACAGCGCGGAGGCGCTATGCAAAATTTGCCCGCGATAGGCTCTTGGTTAATATATAAGTATGTGCGGTACCTTCCATCTGAGAAGCACGCTATCATGTTATATTAAACACTAATAAAAAATCAGGAGATCGTCATGCCATTTTGTGCCAATTGCGGTATTAGCGTCAAGGATGGAGACGGATTCTGCCAGAATTGTGGAGCGGCGCGGAATTTTTTGAGACCACCACAAGTGCCTCTCCCGCCCCCTCCACCTTCTCAATATGCTTGTCAGCCTCCGCAATCTGCACAGGTACTCGGGCAATCTACTGTTGTCAATATGCTGCCTCAGGCTAAAATTATGACGCCCATGGGGCCATCAGATACATATACCATCGTCTTTACTCCAAACCAGGCTATCTTCGCCAAACTAAGCGGCGATATACTCCAGAGCGTGGTAAAAAAGTCTCAGTGCCAGAGCAAAGCAGATGGAAAAGGCTGGATGGGTAGGGCGCGCGACCAGATGAGGGCTTTAGGTGACGCTCACACGCGCTACCTCGAGATGACTCCCGGGCAGATACTCGCCGAGACCAATGGCAACTTTGCCATCGACCACGCTGCTGTGGCTGTGGTCAGTGTAAGAATCGTCTACGAGCCGACCAATGAAGATGGGCCTGGCGACCCATATACGGAGGTTGAGTTTGATACCGGTAGCAGCAAGTACAAATACCGCTTGAGAATGCGGGCCAAGGACGTGGTTAAATTACTTAACAATTTCTACCACAGCAGGATAAAGACGTAAAGGTCTATCGATCTCCTTAAAAATAGTTCCATGGGATCCAGGTATAGTCTAATCGGTCTTGTGACAAAAACACTACGCCATGAAAATAAATCTATCTTCCATGCTCTCTGTCATTGCCTCGCACCAGCTTCTACAAGAAACGAAACAACCTTACCCGGATAATTTTTTAACCGCCTAATTACTACTTCCCTTCTGCTTCTCGCTCCATCTTATCCAACCGGGTGTAGTAATCGGGGATTTCGTTGAGGTGCGCCAATGCGATTTTGCCTGTCATGACAGGGTCGTCATTGGTGACGTTGGTGCTCGGTGAAACCTTTCCGTGCTCTAACTCCACATCCATACCCATGCGAAATTGCTCAACATCCCACTTTTTAAAGACAATGCTCAACTTCTTGGCCACGTCTTTTGCCTGTTCTGAAGTAAAAACTTTTTTTGCCATATTCGCCCTCCAAAAGATATATTTTACATAGTAACAGAACTTTTCAGTGACGTCACTTGCGTAATTCCATTTACAATCTTTTCATGCTATCTTAAACCTTAGAGTAACAAGAAGGGGAAACCAATGTCAAAGAGGTTGAGCATCAAAGATATTTTAGATATGGCAGTGTTAAAAGAAATTGAGGCACAAGAGTTATACGCCGACCTTTGTAACAAATCCAAAAGCGAGGCTGTTAAAGAAGCTTTTCAGGTGCTAATCCACCAGGAAAAACAGCACCAAACTCTGCTTGAAAAATACCGCACAGGGGAATTGAAACAGGGCGCGCTGGGCATGGAGCATCCCTGCGATTACCATATCGCAGAGCATTTCGCAGCGCCCAAACCGACTGAGAACATGGAGATCAAAGATGCTTTCCTATTTGCCGCGGACTGTGAGAAGGCTTCTCACGAATTGTACCTGCAGCTAGCGCATTTACATATTCAAGGAGAGGTGCGCACATTGCTGGAGAAGTTGGCTTCTCAGGAACTTGAGCACAAAACCATCGTGGAATCGCTATTCACAGAAGTGGCATTTCCGCAAACCGACGGCGGTTAGGTGGATTCACTATAGATACGTTTGATAAGTATTGAAAAATACTTATTACAGTTTGACAAAGCCTCCCTCCTGCCATAGGATTAAACACTGATTCGAGCGATCGCCTGTCCCCTTTACGGAGAGATAATCCTTTGAAACCTATCGGTATCGTGCTCATATACGCCCGCAAGTATAAATGGGTGATTATAATAACCATCGCAGCCATGGTCCTGCTTGTCGGCGTGCAGTTATTAGTTCCCTGGATCATCAAAAACTTATTGGCGGCGCTTACCGATGGCGCCGCACCTGCGGATACGCTACGCCTCATCTCGCAACTCAGCCTTCTGGTGCTGGCCATTTTCGCCGTGAGGGCGGGGTTGACCTTCTTGCGCATGTACCTCTCGCATGTGGCCGGTTGGGGCGTGGTGGCAGACGTACGCAAGTATATCTACGAGCGCATGCAGCGCTTTACGCTGCGCTTTTATGAGAATAAACAGACGGGGCAGCTCATGACGCGCGTAATGGATGACACCGGACAGTTCGAAGACCTGATCGCTCATGCCCTCCCGGATGTTTTCGTCAGTTTCGTCATGCTAGTTGGTGTCCTGGTGGTTATCTTCTTCCTTAACTGGCGCCTGGCACTGCTTTCCCTGATACCCATCCCCTTCGTGGTGTTATCAATGAGGGGATTCGCACGTTACGTGCGGCCGGCATTCCGCGAGCGTCAAAAAGAATTGGGCAATCTAAACGCCATTCTCAACGATAATCTCCAGGGAATCCGCGATATAAAGGCCTTCACCCGCGAGGAAGAAGAGAGTAAACGCTTTAACGACGGTATTGATCGCCACCGTTTTCTGTCTCTCAAAGCTATCAGACTGATGTCAGCCTTCGAGCCATTTGTTGACTTCTCTTCGGCTATGGGCACGCTTATCGTGATCTACTTCGGCGGCAGGCTGGCATTTAACCAGGTGCTGTCCGTGCCCGATCTGGTGGCTTTCTTCCTATACCTCGACCTGCTTTACCAGCCTGTACGGACGTTGAGCGGTTCCTGGGAGCAGGTACAGCGCTCATTGGCATCGGCAGATCGCGTGGCAGAACTCATACAGGAGGAGCCCGAGCTGCGCGACCACCCCGGAGCCATCAAACTGAGTGGGAGGATTGACGGGGCCATCTCGTTCCGGGATGTGGGTTTTGAATACAAAAGCACGATACCGGTGCTGGAGCACATCGACCTGGACATCCCTGCACGCCATATGGTGGCACTGGTGGGGCCAAGCGGAGTTGGCAAGTCCACGCTGGTAAGCCTTATCCCGCGCTTTTACGACGTGAAGAACGGTGTTATTACCATCGATGGACGCGATATTGGCGGCATAACGCTGGAAAGCCTCAGACGGCAGATAAGTATCGTTTTGCAAGACGTTTTCCTGTTCCATGGCACAGTGCGCGATAACATACTCTTCGGCAACCCACAAGCGACGGATGCGCAGATAGAGGAAGCTGCCAGAGTCGCCAACGCCCATGATTTCGTGACCACTATGGCGGAAGGCTACGATACCCTCATCGGCGAGCGCGGGGTAAAGCTATCGGGTGGGCAGAAACAACGCCTGTCGATAGCCACGACCGTGCTCAAGGACTCTACCGTCCTGATTCTAGACGAGGGCACCCCATCGGTAGATACAGAGACCGAGTTTCTCATTCAGCAGGCGTTGGAACGTCTGATGGCAGGACGTACAGTAGTTATCATCGCTCACAGCCTACCCACTATCCGAAAGGCAGACAAGATAGTGGTGCTGGAGGGACGCCGTATTGCCGAGACGTGCACTCATGAAGAGCT
>CAZUXO010000211.1:0-3447 GCA_964624325.1 uncultured Dehalococcoidales bacterium | reverse complement strand
CGGAACTGCTGCGGGAAATCACGCAGCGAGCATGTCTGAACCTCCCAGAAGCCGGTTTCGGGGGTGGCTCCAGAGAAAGCCTTGACCGCGTTCTGGTGCAGGTGACCCGATACCCACAGCATGAAATTGGGGTGCCTCTGCAACTCGTCCAGCAGCTCCGGCAGCGTGCAGGCATTCTGCGTGCCGATGGGATTTGTAGAATTATTCCACCATTCGCATCCGGAATTGATCGGACAGACGCCGATGGGAATGTGCGCCGAAATGATCATGAGCTGGCCGTTGGTGTCACCGTCTGCCAGTTCTTTCTTTAGCCAGGCCCAGCGAGTTGCGTCAAGATAGCCGTGCCCGTGGATACCGCTGTCACCGTCGGATTCATCCTGGGTGTTATCGAGCACGATAACCTTTATGGGAATATCGGATTTTGGAATGAAGCTGTAACAGGCAAACCCCTTTTCCTGATTCGGGTCGACCAGGTTGAACCCGTGACCGACAGGGTTGGAAGTTGTTGTGGAAAATTCCTTGATCCACTCGGTCCGTAATAGCGAGCGGCGATCGGGGTCGGCCACCACTTTCGGGGGATTGTTGAAATTTACGACATGGCCCGCGTACTTGATGGCGCCCTCTTCAGTTGTGCCGTCTATAGTGCCCATATAAAATTGCTGGTTTCCCACATTTGCAGGATTAAGGAGCACGTCTCCCATGGCGACTATGGTGTCGCTTATATAGGCCTGCCGCAGAAAAGCGCCTACCGGGAAGGAACCGATGAAAAAGTGATCGTGGTTTCCCAGAGTCTGGTACCAGGGGATGGATTTATCCAGTCCGGCAGATTTGAACCGCTTCTGATAATCGATCTTGTCGATTCCGACATGTGCGCCGGAGCTGGGGTTGATGACCTGACCGTCGAGAACGTCGATGTACCAGCGCAGTTCGTTGTACTGTGTGCTGTTGGCAACGTCGCCGATCGAGAGTCCGAAATCGAAGGCTTTGCCCGGCTGCTTGTGCAGTGCGTTGACCGTCTGTATGGCAGCGTCCAGAACCTGGGTTGTATACAGCATGACCGGTGAATATACCGAGGTCATCCAAGTCCACGGGTAATTGCCGAATCCGGGGATGGGCGTCGAGTAATGCAACTGCTGCAGGTAGATGACCTGGGCGGGCGATTCTTTGTCGGTTATATGGATGTCGGTCATGGTAAAGAAGTTGAGGAGTTTTGCTTTTTTGCTTACCGATGCGCTGGTATACCCATCGGGCATAATGTCGGTACGCGGGTCGGAAAGGAGTGGCGAACCCACCGCCCATTTGCCGTAACCGAATTTATCGTATTCGGCCACCTGTGACATCTCCTGGGGGGCGAGACCAACAATGTTTTTATCGAACGCGATCGTCTTCTGGAGAGTAGTAGTAACCGTGGAATCGATTGGATAAACCTCGGGTACCGGTAAAATTTTCCCCGTGTCTCCCGGTGTGGTCGAATTAGCCTTGCAACTGGAGAGAAACACCCCTGCTGCGGCCGCACTGAACACCACCCCGGCGATACCCGTCGCCTTGATGAAATCACGACGCGTAAAGTCCCCATCATTACTAGAAGGCATGCTTTTCCTCCCGATCCATTCAGTTATCTAGCCTCACGAGACGCGAACAATCTGTCGACTTCTCGCTCTGGGTTTGATGACATGGAAACAATTTTTTGAACCTCAATTATTTATCCAAGAACCTGTTAGCCCTGTTTTGGGCATTTGCGCGGAGATCGTAGTAATAAAACGGATAATCAAAGCTATGGTAAACTCCTTTAGCGAATCCCGCATTTCCCGGGGATAATTGATTTACATCAACAGTGCTGCAAATGATGACACCCTTGGCTTTGTCTACTCGGGCATCAGCATATTTTTTTACGAGTTCGAATTTACCTTCTGCATTTAATACTACCGATCCATCTTTGTTTAATACTATAGATCCCAAATTTTCTTCCGCTGTGGCTATTGTTTCATCTCTGGTCCAGGTAATTGGGTTTATCGCCATTGCGCCAGGCAATACCACGGGATTGTTTCCTACGACGTTCGGGGCTTCAGTATTGTATGAAATGATAATGCCTGTATCATCAGGGCCTTCAACAAACTTTAAATATGGATATTTAGCCAGGTAATCAGATGTAATTGAATATCCGATTACATAGGCGGCAATCATTCGGTTATACACACGGGGATTCTCTTTCATATATTCTGACAGCAAAAATAACAATACATTCGAGCCTTGAGAATGTCCGGCCAAAATATACGGACGACCCTGATTATAGTATTTGATATAATAATCGAATGCCGCGATCGCATCTGATTTGGGCAGTCCCCCCACCACCTTAGCTTGTTCTGCCAGAGGCAAAGATAATGTATAAACGGCATCTGCTTGCCTATAGTAAGGGGCATAAATATTACCTACGGTTTCAAAGACAGTAGCCTGTCTGGTAAATGCTAATTTTGATTTTTGTATCATAATAGGATCGTCGATTTCACAAATATTGGGATCGTCTTCATTGACTTTTTGCCATGAAGTTGGATAAAGATAAAAGATATCCACCTCTTTATCAACCACAGACGGTAAGGACAACCAATGCTCGGATTTTGAGTAATCAGTAGCCGTATTTTCGTTTCCGCATGCTGCAGGAATTAAACTAAAACAAAGCACTATGATCAATATGATAATTTTCTTTAAACTCATTTTACGACCTCCTCATTGCCTAACCCTCTAAAAAGTAGTAGCGTCCTTGGGGGCAATCCAGTGTTGCGACCCTCGAATACACCCTACCTCTGGCACCGTCAGAATTGAGCTTGAAAGAGGAGAAAGACGGAGTTCTGTCTTTCGAACAGTATGGTGGGCGGTATAGGATTCGAACCTATGACCTCCTGCGTGTAAAGCAGGAGCTCTAACCGCTGAGCTAACCGCCCAAAATCATGCCTATTTTAACCCTTTTCCTGACGCTTGTAAAACTACTCCTCCTGCTTTGTCCCTTTCCAACGGCGATTTTCCCACCCTTTTAAGGGGTTACCAGCTTTGCGCCCTCTCCGAGGGCAAGAGCCCTCGCTCCGTGGAGGCCGTGCAGGAGGGTGTAACTTACTTCGTGCGTTTCCTGACTTCACAGGGTCTCAATTTGCCCGTCGCCAGCGTGACGGCCTCCCTCATCCGCGGCTATATTTCCTATTTGCAGCACAAACTGCGCTACTCCGGCCACCCGCTTACCCCGGCAACAAATCAGCTGCTCTCAAGCCACACCGTAAACTGTTATGCACGCTCCCTGCGGGTGTTCTTCTCCTGGCTCCTGTCCGAGGAAATCATCGAAAGGCACCCCTTCGAAAAGGTCAAAATACCGCGCCCCATGAAGAAGATCATCGCCACCTTCTCGCCGGAACAGCTGGCGAAACTGATTTCGGTCATCAATTTATCCCGCCCCGTCGG
>CAZUXO010000210.1:0-5093 GCA_964624325.1 uncultured Dehalococcoidales bacterium | reverse complement strand
TCAAGCGTATTATTGGGTTGCCGGGTGAAGTCGTTGAGATAAAAAACGGGTCTGTGCATATCTACAAAACAGACAGCACAGTTATTACCCTGGACGAGCCTTACATAGCCAGCGTGCCACTTTACAACTATACCAGCGGCGTCATTCCAACTGATAATTATTTCGTTATGGGCGATAACCGCAACAATTCGGGTGATTCGCACCTCGGATGGACCGTCCCCCGAAACGACATCGTGGGCAAGGCGTGGTGGGTGATATGGCCATTTGGTAAGTTTGGTTCGGCACCTAATTACAAACTACCGGCATGATTAATAAGGAGAAAATGATGTCTGACTCCGATGTATCAACAGCCGAGGCTCTTTTCAGGAAAACTGGCGCTGTGCTGGATGGGCATTTCCTGCTGACGTCTGGGCTTCATTCTCCAGTTTACTGGGAAAAGTTTCGCATTCTGGAGCATCCAGAATATACACAGAGACTATGCGGCATGATCGCGGATAGATTTAAAAGTGAACAGGCAGATGTGGTGGCCGGTCCGACCACCGGTGGAATTATTTTGGCATTCGAGGTGGCCAAACAGCTCGGTGTACGCTGTATTTTTGCTGAAAAAGAAGAAAACGGCAAGCGGGCTTTCCGTCGGGGATTCGTGCTGAACAAGAATGAGAGAGTGCTGGTGGTGGATGATGTGCTAACCACCGGCAAATCGGTTAGAGAAGTTCTTGAAGCGGTCGCTGATAGAAATGGCAGTGTCATCGGTATAGGCGTACTGGTGGACCGATCTGAGCGCGATCTTAAGCTGGGTTATCCTCTATTCAGTTGCCTGCGCTCCGTTACTCCGGCCTACAAACCTGAAGAGTGCCCTCTGTGCAAAGGCGGTATTCCGCTGGTGAAACCGGGCAGTAGCCCCAAAGCTGCGGATTAACCGCTGAAAGCACAACCTCGCTCAGGCTTCGATATCTACAACGGGAGGAGCTTATGGAATCACCTCTATTTATTGTTATAGTGGTGCTACTGGCGGTGGTCGCAGTTTGGGGTATTTATGTCATTCTGCGCTGGCGCTTCTCAAAACGGTTTCAAGAATGGCAGATTATCGAGCAGCAGGCGTTTGAAGCGGAGCGCGAGAGGATACGCAAAAGTGCTATCACCCAGAGTCGCTCTGTGCTGGGTGGCAAGTTCACCGAGCAGATTGCACCGTACCTTCCTAATTTCAAATATGATCCCACCGAAGCAAGATTTATAGGCGCGCCGTTCGACCTGATAATCTTTCCAGGTCTGGCTTGCGGTGATCCGCAGGAAATCGTCATTATGGAAATAAAAACGGGCAAGAACTGCCAGCTTTCGCCCGTGGAACGCAAAATACGGCAACTCATCGAGGATGGAATGGTGCGCTACGAGCTTTTTCAGCCGCAACTGGAGGAGACGGACGAGAATAGCATCTGAATCAGGATGGATGGGAGCTATCAGTTATCGGCGTTCAGTCTGAGGACCGAGATGGCCACAGCCACTGGGTGGCTTCGCAAGGACGGAGGGAAAAATCCCTCTCAATCTCCCTTTCGCGAAAGAGAGAGGAGCCCCTCACCCCGCAATGATGGATTCCGGCTTTCGCCGGAATGACAAAGATGGATTGCCAATTCTTGTCAGATGCTTCGCTGCGCTCAGGATGATGGGAGATTGCAGCTATCGGCGTTCAGCTTTCAGATGACTGACCGGGACCGAGATTGCCACAGCCACTGGGTGGCTTCGCAACGACGGGGAGGAAAATCCCCCCTCTCAATCTCCCTTTCGCGAAAGAGAGAGGAGCCCCTCACCCCGCAATGATGGATTCCGGCTTTCGCCGGAATGACAAAAAAAGAAGGGAAAGCCCCTCCCCGGATGCTTCGGCCATCCATCATGGCCTCCAGCATGACAACGAAGACAGCGTTCAGCTGTCGGCGTTCAGCTATCAGTTCACTAACTATAAAAGAGGAACGGCGAACGCTGGATTGTCGGGTCATGGTCTGGGTGTACAGACCACAGGTGCCGACAATGACAAACGGAATGGGGGACAAGATTGCCCGAAATGATAAGCCCCGAGCTAAACAGCTGAGTGCTGACCGTTGATTGCCAGTTTCGTGCCAGATGCTTCATCTGGTTCGGGATTAGATAAATTAAATCCGCTTGAATTCTTTTACCAGTTGTTCGTGAGTGAGGCAGATAAGAGTGGGCCTTCCATGAGGACACGAGTTGGGCAGTTCTACCTGTTCCAGCTGTCTTAACAGCGCGCGCATTTCATCTTCTGCCAGGGTCTGTCCGAACCTCACCGCGCTGTGGCAGGCGGCCAGCGCCATCAGCCGTTCCATAAACTGGCTCTGCTGCTTACCATCCAATTCCAGCAACTCTCTGAGCATGGCCTGCCAGTCTTTATCCACTAACATGGCGGGCACGGTGCGCGCCAGATAGCTGTTTGCGCCAAAAGCCTCAAGCAGAAACCCCATCTCTGCCAATTCGTCTAAATGCACAGAGATGGCACTTGCCTGTGCCGGGGTGACATCGAAAGGCTCGGGATTTAGTAGTGCCTGCACCTCAACTTTGCTGAGCGTTATTTCGCGATTCAGTTTTTCGAAGAGGATACGTTCATGGGCAGCGTGCTGGTCGATAAGATATAACCCGTCCGGACCTTCTGCTACGATATAGCTATTCCTTATCTGTCCGAGCAGCCTTAATGCAGGGAGTGTGGTTTTTGGCGTAGCAAGGTGTTGAGGTTCGCTCTCGAAGGACTCCGGGTTTGGATAGGCGGCTGGTATCGCAGTTCCCGAATGGCCCGGAGAATAGAGAGGTGCTTGCCCTGTTGTTTGGTATGGCGCGGAGATTTCGGCGATGCTCGCTACCGGCGTCATGTTCACCAGCGCCTGACGCACCGCCCGTTGCACTGCGCCGAACACGGACGACTCATCTTTGAATTTTACCTCGCTTTTGGTGGGATGAATGTTGACGTCCACGTCCTGAGGCGTGACCTCGAGGTTAATAACGGCCATGGGGTGTTTGCCGGTCATAAGCAAACCGCGATAAGCCTCTTCCACTGCCCACGAGAGTTTGCGGCTGGTAATCCAGCGACGGTTGACGAAGAAGCTAAGATAGGTTGATGTTGAGCGGGAGAGAGACGGGTTGGAAACCATGCCACGCACAATGATACCGGGGTCGGCGTTCCATCCCTGCTCACCAATATCCAGCATGTTACGGGCAACCTCAAGTCCGTAAACCTGTACGATGGCGTCCAGCAGTTTTCCGCTACCGGGCGTGTTAAGACTGACCTTGCCATCGGTGGTCAGACTGAACTTTACCTCAGGGTAAGCCAGGGCATACTGACTTATGACGGCCGCGATATGGCTGGCTTCGGTGGGCCTGGATTTAAGGAACTTGAGTCTGGCGGGTACAGACTGGAACAGACGGATGGCGCTGATGGTGGTGCCTGTAGAACGCCCCATAGCTCCTGATTTGGAGCTGATACCGTTTTCAATCTTGAGAAACCCTCCGCTGGCGTTACCATCAGAACGGGAGGTTATCTCCACGTCGGCTACGGCGGCGACACTCGGCAGGGCCTCTCCACGGAAGCCCAGACTGTGCAGCGAAAACATGTCATCGAAACAAGAAATCTTGCTAGTGGCATGGCGCTGAAAGGCCAGTTGCAGGTCTTCCCGCGCGATGCCACAACCATTATCGTTGATGCGGATGAGCTCCAAACCGCCACCCACTATCTCGATCGAAATCACGGTGGCACCGGCATCCAGAGAGTTTTCAACCAGTTCTTTTACCACTGAAGCAGGACGCTCGATAACCTCGCCGGCAGCGATGCGCGAAATCACCTGCGGGTCGAGGACCTTGATGGTCATAATCTACTCAACTTTCTCCAAACGGGCAAAGCTGAGGAGCAGCTTTTTTACGCCTACTCCTTTGAAGGCAACAATGGCCTGCATGTCGCCGCGCACAGGGTTTGCACTGATGATAACACCCTCGCCGAATTGGGCGTGGCGCACAGCATCGCCAGCCTTGAGTTCCGGCAGGGACTGATCCTCGGGCGTCGCGGGGCTAGCCTCCCATTCCCAGGCCTTTTGGGAAACTTTAGTCTCCTGAGTTTTCCAAGGCCGCGAACCTGTGGTCAAGTCGGCCGGTATGTCTTTAAGGAAACGCGATGGGGCATTGATGTTGGAGCTGCCCATCATATTGCGACGGAAAGCGCGCACAAGATAAACGCGGCTTTTGGCTCGAGTGATACCCACGTAGCACAGGCGACGTTCTTCTTCCATCTGGGCGGGATCATCGAAGGAGCGGATATGAGGCAGTATGCCTTCTTCCATGCCCACGATGAACACGACAGGGAACTCCAGGCCTTTGGCCTGATGTAGCGTAATGAGGGTAACGGTATCGGTAGCTTCTTTCAAGCTATCAACGTCGGAGACCAGTGTCACGCCTTCGAGCAGGTCGGACAATGCCTCTCCCGGTGGCAACTCGTTATAATCCTGGGCAACACCGCGCAGTTCCAAAACGTTGTCCCAGCGGTCTTCACCATCGGGTGAAGCCATGATATATTCCTTGAAACCCGTGCGGTCGATGACTTTATCGAAGAAGCCGATCAGCTTGAGTGTCTGGCTTTGGGTTTTCAGATCCTCGACCATTTTGTAAAAATCGGTTAACAGTCTGGTGGTGCGAGGGCTGAAGAGTTTCAGGTTTTCGACTTGCCCCTCCGAGAGTTCACGCAAGCCACCATAAAGCGAAAAACCAAGCGGCTTGGCCCAGGAGGCAAGGTCGACCACGGTGCGCTCGCCGATACCACGCTGGGGGACGTTTATGACGCGCATAAGGCTGATGTCGTCGGCGGGGTTCTGGATAAGGCGCAAGTAAGCGATAATGTCCTTGACCTCTTTGCGTGCGTAGAAGCGCGTGCCGGCAACAAGCCGGTAGGGCGTGCCGTAGCGGATGAAGGCCTCTTCCAGCGCGCGTGACTGGGCGTTGGTGCGATACATCTCGGCGACATCGCGCAGTTTGGCATCATTTCGGGCGATGAGCTTCTCAATTTCGTTCACAACGAACTGAGATTCTTCCTGCTCGTTGTAGGTTTC
>CAZUXO010000209.1:0-3564 GCA_964624325.1 uncultured Dehalococcoidales bacterium | reverse complement strand
CGCTGCCCCTTCAGTGATGGTGTAAGAAAGGGTAAAAGTCGGTTTAGGATAAGGCCCTTGTGCCACATTCATGAAAGCAAACGTAAAAGAGCCCGGTATTATCTGAATCATGTGTTTGCCGACTCCACCGGTAGCCGGTATAGTCGCGCTTCCAACACCGTGGGTGGTCGTAGCAGTAAGTATGCCTGTATACTTATTGTCGTACAGCAGCATCCAGCTGTTCTCGTAGTCTTTCCATCCCATTCCGTTGATATTAATGGTGATGGGTGATCCAACAGGGCCGCTGGTGGTTTTCAAAGTAAATTGGGGATCGACGCTATAGGCCAGTTTCCCTTTAATTATTCCGTTAGAAGTTCCGCCTTCCAGAACCACCAGGTCATGTGTAAATCCATACCCTGTGGGCACTGTAAACTTTGCGGTAAATGCACCCTGTGCATCGGACTGAACAGGTGTCAGGTTGAGCCAGTTTTCCTGATAAACACGCCCGTAAAATTCTCCGCCCTTAACATCCCATGATCCCGTGACATCTTGCCACATCAAATCAAATTTAGCGTTAGCTGCGAAGCCTGTGCCTGTGGCGGTAACACTGCCGCCAATGGGTGCATTTTTGGGGCTAACGACGAATGTCCCCGTAATCTGTTGGGTCCAGTTCACCGCTTTTGTAGTAGGAGGAGGCACACTGGTAGTAGGAACTACCGAGGTATTAATAGCAGTCGAGGAAGCAGGTGCACCCGAAGTCACTGTAACTGTCTGGTTTTTGGTAATAGTAGCAGTCATCGTGGCTGTCTCAGTAACAGCTGTTTTGCACGCGCCTACTAACATCACCCCAACCATCAACACTGCGATGGTGCTTGTGCCAAGAGCTCGTAATTTTCTGTTTTCCATATCACTTCCATTTGTTCCGGTTTGTCGACCTAATATTATGCTCATCCAATATATCACTGTAATACCCCCCCCCGTTTGAATACGGCGGGGGTATTACATCTAGACTATGAAGTTGCGTTTACGGTTATTGTAACTATAAGCGCGGGGTTGGCAGCATCTTTAACCACAAAGGTACCGGGCTGGTCAAAGGTTCTAGCAAAGGTCTTGTAGGTAGTCCCGACTGCGGCAGCAAGGTCGCCGCTATCCCAGCCATCTCCGACTACTTTGTGAGGGATGGCATCTCTGTTGCTGAAGGTAACTTTGGCGCCCTGTGAAATAGACAGGGTGGCTACGGACATACCAGTGGCAGTAATATTAACGCTCCAATTTCTTACGAATTTAGCGTCGAAGGGCGCAACCGTTAACCTGGAGGTAAGCAGACCGAAGGGTTTCCAAGCCCCGGTGCGGCCATCTTTGCCTACAACTTTAACTTCATAGCCAAGTGAACCCGTTGGGTAGTTCAAGGGAACTTCCCAGGCGACAGCCCAGAAACTATCCGAATCAGGATCAGTTCCGTGCTTACCGTATTTTGAGACTAATGGTGCGATTTTTGTATCAGGTAGAACAACCTGTACAGAGGTAAGATCCTCGGCAAGCATGTCCTTCCCTGTTTTGGGATCCACCACACGGTTGCGGAAAATGAACAGTTCGCCGCGGTGAACGATATTTGACTGTAAGCAGCCAACGTTGGCGACAGTATCTCCGTATACTACCAAGTTGCCCATAACGGACCCAGTACCGCCGGTGGCAGGAGCGGTAACAGTGACCTTTTCTGTAACTTTCTCGGTAACGGTAGCGGATGATCCGCCGCAGCCTGCCAGCAACCCGATGACCATCACCCCGCTCATCATAGTCGCCAGCCCAATCTTAGCATAAGATTTTGATTTCAAAAGTTTAGACCTCCCATCATTGAATTTTGTTGCGTAATAATTTTTGATAATCTCAGACCAATCCATTTTTTCTACTCGAAGCATAACCTCCTTAATGTATTCCTCGAATTATCTTGATTGCGGTGTCGATACGACATCGCGGATAAAATCGGTATAGTAAATTCTTCTATTGTTTACCCTTTGCTGTCTCGTCTTATACCCGCGATCGTTCCAAAGAAAACTCCGGCAAGCAACCCCCAGACAACCAGAACCAATCCGCCTACGCTCAACATGGCCCAGTAATTGATATTCTCCATACCAACTGGTTTTTCGAGCGGTGAAAGTGCAGGCAGATCTTGCAAATCAAGGGTGATATCCGCTAGGGCGAATTCCGTGGTATCATCACCGCTATATAGCACGGTAAATTTATGCTCACCCGCTTCACGCGTTTCATATACGAGGGGGGCTACGCCCACAGCACTGGTAGTTGCTGAACCCAATGTAAGCCTGGCTGGGCCGAATAAGTCAACTGATTCAAAAAAAGAAACCTGCCTTTCGCTAAGGGGATAACCGTCGGCTCTCTTCAAAGTGGCCACAAGCACCAAGAGCTTATTATCTTGTCTATCTGTGCGTATCTCATACGTTAGTTTGATGTCACTCTTGGCCTGTGCCGCGGATACCGGTACGGTGCCGGCGAAAAGCGACATCCCTGACAACAGTATCGTAAAGACTGAAACCAGCAATGCTTTGCAATTCAATTTCATTTACTTACTCCATCACCGGCTTTGGATTCGTGTTGAGATTGCTCCTCGGCAATCTCCTGCATCTCATAAATGGGTAGAACAGGGAACAGGCGGAACATCAACATAAGGAAGAACGGGATGGCTGCCATTGCACCCAAAGTTATTACCCATTCGACCCAATTTCCTGTATAACCTGGGTTGGTAATGCCGAAAATACCATGACGTAACGGCGGAACGATGATAAGAAATCTTTTTACCCACATCGCGGCTACAACCAAAACTGCGGCAATCGTGACACCTTTTACATTTCGGGTTTTAGGAATAGCTACAAGCAAGATAGGTATAATTAACCCGAAAATGACAAACGGCCAGAAAATCGGTGCGTAGTCCGCAGCCAGAAGTGAACGAAGGAATGGCACGGTGTTTACGTATTGTACGTAACCCTCGGTAAGGAATTCTGCAATAGTGAAATACAGATATGTTGCACCCAGAACGAGCATGAGCATGCCAAGATATCTAAATTGTTTCTGTCCAATAAACTTTTCAAGATGGTAAGCTTTGCGGAAAGCAGATACAACCAGAATAACTGCGGCTACGCCAGAGAAAAGTGCTCCTACCACGAAATATGGCCCAAAGATGGAGCTGTGCCAGCCTTCGCGACTGGTTACGGCGAAGACCCAAGCCAGTACAGAGTGCACGGATATGGCCAAAGGGATAATCAGGACAGCCATTATAGTCGTCACCCGGGCCAGCGTCTTACGCTGTGCCGGAAGGCCTTTCCACTTCAACGAAATTATGGAATACAGTTTTTTGCGCCATGCGGAAAATTTATGCGTGGAACCATTAAGCAATATTGCCGAATCCGGGATGAGGGGGAGAAAAAAGAACATCAGGGTAGCTACAACATAGGTGCTTATGGCCACAATATCCCAGATAACCGGGGATTGCGGGTTGGGGGTAACCAGCACCCACCAGAGGTGCGGGAGTTTACCCATGTCTACTATGGCAAAGGCCGCTCCTAAAATAAG
>CAZUXO010000208.1:0-2978 GCA_964624325.1 uncultured Dehalococcoidales bacterium | reverse complement strand
GGGCTGCTAGAGTGGCAGAAGAAGCCGGAGAGCTGTGCCTGGAGAGTAATGCCGTATGAGTAAAAAACCGGATGAGTCAGCTTGGCACTGGATTCTAGGCAGACTGCGCACGCATTTTCTGGCCGGTGTGCTGGTGATGGTGCCGGTTGCCGCCAGCGTGCTGATACTGATCTGGGTCTTCACGACCATAGACAACATCCTGCAGCCTATCATCAGAGAAGTATTCGGCCAGAATATTACCGGCCTGGGGTTCGGGGTAACCATCCTGCTCGTTTTCATCGTCGGCATCATCGCCGGCAATTTTGTGGGCCGGCGTTTGATACATTTCGGTGACTCGATTCTCAAACGGGTGCCGTTATTCCGCCAGATTTATACAGGTGCAAAACAGGTGATGGATGGACTCTCCGGAACCGGAGCCATCAGCAAGGCCGCTTTCCGCGAAGTGGTGCTGGTGGAATTCCCGGCCAGGGGCATGACGACAGTGGCCTTCATTACGAATGAATTCAGGGCGCAGACTGGGGAAAAACTGTACGCTGTCTATATACCTACATCGCCCACGCCGTGGGCGGGCTTTGCCGCCATCGTGACCGAGGATGCGATGACGCGCACATCCATAACCGTGGACGAAGCCTTGCGAATGTGCATTTCCGGCATGATGATTTCACCGGCTGTTTTGCAGATCAGACGCGGGGGCACGATGATTACCCTCAACAAAGATACCGGCCCTAAAACAGAAACGGAGGGACCACCCCCAATGTAGTCCCTCCGCTCCTTTTGCGGTTACAGACCTGAAACGTTTACTATTTCAGTTCGACGGTAGCGCCGACGGCTTCCAGCTTGGCCTTGGCCGCAGCGGCCTCTTCCTTGCTGATGCCTTCCTTGACGTTCTTGGGAGCGCCCTCTACCAGATCCTTGGACTCTTTGAGGCCGAGGCTCGTTAGCTCGCGAACGACGCGGATAACGTTGATTTTGTTGGCGCCAGCCGCAGTAAGCACGACATCAAACTCGGTCTTCTCTTCAGCAGCAGCGCCCCCAGAGCTTGCGCCACTAGTTGCGGGAGCAGTCGCCATCACCTGAGCCGCAGCGCGAACACCAAATTCTTTTTCGAGAGCTTTGACCAAATCTGAAAGCTCGAGAACTGTCATCTCTTTGACAGCAGCAACCATTTCTTCGACATTCAATTTACCCATTTTTTAATTTTCCTCCATCTGTTTAATTCTTGCGCTTAATGCATAAACTATGCCCATGATAGGGCTTGACAGCGATTGTACCAATCCGGTAATGGGGCTTTGCAATCCACCCAAGACCTTGGCTACCAATTCCTGCCGCGATGGCAGCGTTGCCAGAGTTTTTACTTCGGCTACGCTGAGCCAACGATCGGCCAAAAAACCACCGCTTACGGTCATATTGAGTCCCGAACTTGAGATAAACTGCGTTAGCACTCGAGCAGGGGCAGACACATCATCATAGCCAAGTACCACAGCCAGCGGTCCATCGAAATGACCAGTCATGAATTCCTTGCCAGCTTCAGTAGCTGCGCGCCGTACCATCGTATTTTTGACCACTTTTAGTTCCAGTTTGGAATCGCGAAGCTTGTGTCGCAGGTTAACTATCTCGGTAGTTGGCAAGCCCTGATAAGAAGTAACCACGCCAGCCTTGGATTTTTTAAGCGTTTCTTTTAGTTCGGCTATAACCTCTGCTTTTTGTTCTTTTTTCATTTTCACCTCCTTTATAACAAAAAATCCTTGCGACAAAGCACAAGGACTTAACACAGATACCATAGTAAATAATCTGGATTATATCCTCGGCAGGCCGCATTAAGCCTCAGCTAAACCTGAAGCACCCGCCATCTTCGGATGGCATAAAACCCTAATTGTTAATGTGCGAAGCTAGGCTGTGGTCATAGCCGCAGCGGTCTTCAGATCCAGCGGTATGCCGGGACCCATGGTCGTCTTAATAAAGGCACTCTTGATGTACTGTCCTTTAGCCCCACTCGGTTTAGCGCGTACAATGGCTTCCATGACGGCGCCTAAATTGGCTGTGATTTTCTCAGGCTCAAAACTGGCCTTACCCAGAGCTACGTGAATGATGGCTTGCTTGTCTAACTTGAACTCTACCCGACCTTTGCGCGAATCGTTGACGACGCGTGGCAAGTCTGCGGCAGACACCACAGTGCCGCTCTTCGGGTTGGGCATAAGTCCCTTGCGTCCAAGCATCTTACCCAGTTTACCCACTTTTGCCATCATGTCAGGGGTAGCGATCGCTGTATCGAAGTCTAGCCAGCCTTCTTCGATTTTCTTTATAATATCGTCTGAGCCTACGTAATCGGCTCCAGCAGCTTTGGCTGCCTTTTCGGCCTCTCCCTGCGCGAAAACAAGTACTCTGACCTGCTTGCCCAAGCCGAAAGGCATAAGCGCCACACCGCGCACTTGCTGAGTAGCCTGGCGAGGATCGAGACCCATGCGAATGTGCAATTCTACGGTCTCGTCGAACTTGGCGCGAGCTGTCTTTTTTACCAGAGCCGATGCCTCATCTGGTGAGTATTCTTTGCCCGCCTCAACTAGTTTGGCGGCTTCCTCAAATTTCTTACCGTGTTCTGACATATTTTACTCTACCTTAATGCCCATACTACGGGCGGTGCCAGCCACAGCACGCTCCGCCGCTTCAACGCTGTTGGCGTTGGCGTCTTTGGCTTTCATTTCAGCAATTTCTTTTAGTTTAGACTTGGGCAATACCTTAGCTTCACCACGACTGGGAGTGCCCGATCCCTTCTCAATCCCCAGCGCCTTTTTCAGTAGATCACTGGTAGGCGGGGTTTTAGTTACGAAAGTGTATCTTCGAGCCACATAAACCGTTATCTCTACCGGGATAATGGAACCTATCTGCTTGGCAGTGCGCTCATTATATTACTTAACAAACGCCAGAAGATTGACGCCGTGAGGCCCCATTCCAGTGCCCACCGGGGGAGCGGGGTTAGC
>CAZUXO010000207.1:0-2550 GCA_964624325.1 uncultured Dehalococcoidales bacterium | reverse complement strand
AACCCCTGTTCCGTTGATGACAGGGCTCATAAAAGCGGGCCATTCACTGGCTAGATTTTTGTTGATAAGCCCTACAATATCAAGCAGTTGTGGGGGCTTTTTACTCTTTATGATTTCCTCGCGCAGTCCGGAAAGCACGTGGCGTGCAGCCTGAGTCACCAGAGGGCGCGAATAACGGCTTATCGGAAAAGCGAGTTCGGGGGATTCTAGCAGTTTCTCCACGGCAGGCAGACGGCGTAAAGCCAAACCCACCTCTGATTGATCGCGTGAAGCCTTCGGGGCGTTCATATCACCCTTATCTGGCTAACAGGAGATGCCTCGACAACCCGACCTATATCGGCAGCATTAGTCACACCCAGCTCGCGAAGCTTTGCCAGCATAGCGCTGGCTTTATCTTCGGCTACACATATCAGAAGACCACCGGATGTTTGCGGATCATATAAAACACTCATAGTGTCCTCGTCGATGGATCCAGCCTGTACCATAGCGTTGCGGTATTCCCAGTTGGCATACATGCCTTCAGGTATCAACCCCATGTGAGCGAACTCTAGCGCTTCGGGTATCATGGGGATTGTTTTAGAGTCAATTTCCAGCGACGTTCCGCTGGCTTCGGCCATCTCGCAGGCGTGCCCCAGAAGAGCGAAACCGGTAACGTCGGTGCATGCGTGGGCTCCTATCTCCAACATAGCCTGGCAGGCCCTGTCGTTGAGCTGTGCCATCTGGACTACCAGTTTCTCAAGCACACTCACAGGCAGCATCTCAGCCTTGAGAGCAGTCGTAAGGATGCCAGTTCCGATGGGCTTGGTGATTATCAACCGATCGCCCACTTTTGCTCCGCCCTTGGTGAGTATCCTGTCCGGGTGTATGATACCCGTGACGCTCAAGCCGAATTTAACCTCGTCGTTGCGCACACTGTGACCGCCCAGCAGGATTACTCCAGCCTCATTCAGCTTGGCTAAAGCCCCCTGCAATATCCTGGTCAGCACCGACATATCCATAGTTTCAGATGGAAACCCCACTATGTTCATGGCCGTGATGGGCTTGGCACCCATGGCATAGATGTCGGAAATGCCATTGGCGGCGGCGATCATGCCGAAACTGTATGGGTCGTCTACGATGGCCGCGATCATATCCACTGTCTCTACTATAGCCAGATCATCCCGCAACTTGTACACGCCGGCATCATCCCTTATCCCGGCTAGAACATTATCATTCCGCGGTATATTGAGGCAACCCAGAGCCTTGGCTAAGTCACCCGGACTTAGTTTGGCCCCTCAACCCGAATATCGGGAAAGGGCGGTCAGTCTTACGTCGCCACCGGTCTCAACCAATAAACTATTCTCCTATTTGACTGGGCTTGGCGGAGGGGGAGGGAATCGAACCCCCCGCGGCGGGTTAACCGTCGCCAACGGATTTGAAGTCCGCAAGGCCCACCAGAGCCTATCCGCCTCCGCCGTGATTATAACATAACTTACCTGTCCGCAAAAAAACTGAAACAGACCACTCATCGAGTGACTGGACAACCCCTGGGATGGTAAGTTACCTCACTCCGGTGTTGTCGGGTTTCAAACCCAGGATAATCAAAACTGTCATGAAGGCCAGCAGGGCAGACGCCCCTTTCTGACACACGAATTGTAAATATTGCGCGATAAATGACACAAATCGCCAAAGAAAGGGCGCTGGAACATGCAACTGCAAAATTCCCAGCAGACCACAGGCGTGATGTATAATGCGCCTACCTCTTAACGATGTATAGCCTTGATTTATCCTCAAAACCTTCTTTGTGATATTATTATACGACTCATTTTAGCCTTTGAAAGGACGACATGGGTAAAACATTAGCCGAAAAAATACTGAGCCAGAAGCTGGGCCGCGATGTCAGCGCGGGCGAAATTGTGGTCAGCCCGGTGGATCTAGCCTTCGTGCAGGACACCACCGGCCCTCTCACTATACGCGAGTACCAGGGTAGCGGCTTCAAAGAGCTGGCTGACAAGCGCCGCACCGTGCTATTCCTGGACCATGCTGCCCCATCTCCTAACGCCCAGCTATCCACCGACCACCTGCTGCTGCGCAGCTTCGCCAGAGATTCTGGCTGCGTAATCTCGGACGTAGGAGCTGGAGTGTGCCATCAGATCGTGGCAGAGTCCATGGCTCGTCCGGGCGACATTATAGTTGGCGCCGATTCACATACGGTGACCGCGGGAGCGATGGGAGCCTTCGCCACCGGTATGGGTTCATCCGACGTGGCCGTGGCGTTCGCCTTGGGCAAGACCTGGTTCCGCGTGCCAGAGACCATAAAGATTGATGTCAAAAACAAGTTCCAGCAGTTCGTCACCGCCAAGGATCTCATCCTGCACCTCATCGGCATGATAGGTGCGGACGGGGCAACTTATAAATCGCTGGAGTTCGGCGGCAAGGCCATAGAAACAATGTCTATGTCAGGGCGCCTCACCATAGCCAACATGGCGGTCGAGGCAGGAGCCAAGCTGGGTGTTTTCCAGTCAGACCAGACCACCGAGAAATTGCTGCGCGAGATGGGCCGCCCTGAGC
>CAZUXO010000206.1:0-2927 GCA_964624325.1 uncultured Dehalococcoidales bacterium | reverse complement strand
TTGATTGCAGGACGCATTGTGGTCTAGATAACCTACTTTTCCTATTGTCGCACCAATTATCACTAGCAAAACTGACCCTTTTCTAAACAATCGGGCGACGTTGTCTTTAAGCGCTGATTCTGATATTAGCTTTATGGGTTCGTTTAATTGAATACTATGGCCAAAACTGCCAGGTCCATACCAAGGGATTTCACCGTCGGAATAGTATTGGAGTGCGGCGGTTGGCGGAGTTGTTCCGGTCTGAATTCTCGCGGCAACTCGTTTAATGTGCAGTACAGTCCAGTGCTTCGGTATTTGCCCAATCCACTCAATTCCCGACTCCTTCATGGGCACATTGGGATCACGCCCCTTTGTCACTGCCCTCGTAATTACTGCCGCTTTCTTCTCCTTGAGAAGGTCAAATTGTCTTTCTTTCTTGGATATCAATGCATCGATTTTGGCGGTCTCTTTATTTAGGTAATCGGCGATGGTTTTCTGTTCTATACTGGTGGGAACTGATGCTTCAACGTCTCCAATTTGTGATTCATTTATTGATGGTACGGCACCTGGATTTGACAGTAAACCCATATTAAAGTTCATGAGCCAATAATACCACCATAAGAATTGTTCATCATTGGATATGAATCCCATACAATTATTATCAATGCAAGATGGTGTGTTAATTAATCTCCTTTTATTTGTTAAGAGTGCAGCACCTACTTTGGGGAAGATAATAGTGCTTGTTGGAAAAACTGTAGCACCTAATCGTTTCACTGTCTCAGAATTAATAGCGTTGTTATGATTCTGCATGTGTATTTCATTGCCCAGCAAGTTCATATCAGAAACTTTATAAAATGGAATTAGTCCTTCAGCTCTGCCTTGTTCATTATCGGGGAATCCTGCTCCAGATTTGAAGGTTCCTAATCTTTTAAGTTTTATAACATTCCAGTGCTCGGGTATCTCCCCCAGCCACTCGATGCCGCTGTCTTTATATTTGGGATATCTTTTTTTCATTCTGCTCAAACTCTGTGATGGGACTGCAGCCGATTTTGCGTCTCATAGAATATCCACAAAGCACTTAGCGTACCATAATACCTAAAATATGGTGCGCTAAAACAATAGCGTGCCATTGATGGTACGCTAAATAACGTACCGCAAACAAGCTTAACGTGGTACATAAATTGGCTAATGTGCCATTGATGATACATTTACGTTTGCTTTACTATATCCGCAAGCTTATCGAACCGCAGCAGTGAAGGCCTTGTACCTTTCCCTTGTTGTATAACCGAGACAATTCTGTTTGATTCAAGTTGGTTTAGAATTCTGGCCGCACTGGATTTAGCAATATGTAGCTCCTTTGTAAACTCCTGGCTGTTGAAAAGCGGCTTCTCAAATAGCAGGTCAAGTACTCGTATGGCATGGTGTGAATGAGTAATATCGGGAACCCGCTCCTTCATCTCATTGTAGAGCCCCAATATGCTGGTTGCTTTCTCGCTATTACTGTGGGCTTGTTTTACGATTGCTTCCAGGAAGAAAGTAATCCAGCCTTCCCAATTTTTCTTACTTGAAATTGCATGCAATTTCTTATAATAGGTATCCCGATGGGTTTCCAGATAAGCGCTGATATAGAACACCGGACTGCCGAGCAGTTTTTTCTCCACAAGGAAAAGTGGTATCAATATCCGGCCCACACGGCCGTTTCCGTCCAGGAAAGGATGTATGCACTCAAATTGCGCATGTACGATTGCCAATTGAACCAGTGGGTCTTTCTCCGAAGAGTGGATGTATTTTTCTAAGTTGGATAGGAGTTCCATCAAGCGTTCCGGCGGTGGGGGAATATAGCTGGCTTGCTCGATTGGTGTGCCGTTTATGCCAATATAGTTTTGCTTGGTCCTGAACTGGCCTCTGGCCTTGTTCCTGCCGCGCACGCTGTCCAGCAATCTATCATGTATCTCCTTGATAAGGTTCAGGCTGATAGGCTTCTGTTGTAAATATCCTACAGCATAGTTTAAAGCATTTCGATAGTTGACGATTTCCTGTATATCCTGTTCTTTAGCAGAACCTTTTTTGGGCAGTGCTTCGTATTTAAGGACCTCTTCCAGGGTGGCCTGTGTACCTTCGATCTTTGAGGACAGCACCGCTTCTTGCGTGGTTAACGGAGTGAGTAAAAGACCTGGGTTTACAATACCTGCAATTCCTTTCAGTATTCCTTCATAAAGTGCAAGCTCCCGATTGGCCTCGCCTATCAGATGGATGAACTCTACCCAGTTCAATGACTTCAAGGGCAGCGTATCCGGTATATACGGCTTCATCTTGTTACCCTCCCTTGCCCCTCAAAATTTCCTGCAATAGCCCTTCTGTCTCTTTTTCCAGCGCCAGGATCTCCGCCTCTATTTCCTCTAACGGCCGCGGCGGTTTATATTTATAAAAATAGCGGTTGAAGTTGATCTCATAACCTACCTTGCCGCTTTTCCCATCCTTCAGATCTGTGATGTCAGTGTTTATCCATGCATCAGGCACGTGTGGCCTGACTTCCTTTTCGAAATATTCATCGATATCTTCAAGCAGCGGCACATTCTCCGTATCGCGCAACTCTGTGTCCGGTTCCGGCTTGCCGTCTTTATCAGCGCATATTACCGCCGTTTCATCTCGCTCGGATAGGCAATTCATGATTAGCTTTTCCATGGCGGCAATTAGTTTAATGCCGGCGTTCTTGACTGCTTTATCCAGCTCCTTCTTGAAGCTGGTCCGGTCTTTATAAAGGGTCGCTGGCTGCGTTTTCAATATTTCCAGGATGGCATCCTGCAGCTTGCGTCCCTCTTTTTCTTCTTCTCTGGCAGTTGCGGCATCCTTTTTCTTGCTGATCGCAAGCTGTTGGAATGCCTTTTCATCTTTTAATCTTGTAATTCGTTCCGGGCTCGCCTGGAAATTGAGCTTTAACGGGCGGT